>WREE01000062.1 GCA_009779515.1 Symbiobacteriaceae bacterium | reverse complement strand
GCAGATTGAAGCCAAGATTGGCGAAGGTTTCGTAGCCCGCACTGACTTCAATGGACGCATTGAAGAGCTGAAGGTAGCCAAAGAACAACTCACCCAAAGGGATGCCGATATTGCCGAGCTGAAAAAAGGTGCTGGGGAAAGCGACGAAAGCTCTGCTGGAGATGGATAAGGTTAAGCTGGATGGAGAGCAGCTCCTAGGGTTAAACGAACAAATAGAAGCCCTGCGTAAAGAGCAGGGCTTCTATTTAGCTCAAACAACCCAAGCGCCGAGAACAGTACGCTAAATGCTTATGCCTACCAACCTAAGGCAGGAGATGGCGGCAGGGTGCCGCCGCTACGGGGAGTGGAGATGGCGGCAGAGTGCCGCCGCTACGAGGAAAGGAGATGGCGGCAAGCCCCTGGCTTTAGCCATGGTGGGCTGGCACCCTAATGAGTATTTATAAGTATAAAATAGCAACTGCGCTCAAGGCACAGTTAGGTTAAGTTTCCGGGTATAACCCGACTACCTGAGCTACTACCTTCTCTTGCCCATACTGGCGCACACTGCGCCGGCAGTTTACCGCCAAAGCTTCGCCACGGGCATCAATATCTTTAAGCAGCGCCTCGATGGCTTGCGCATAGCCAAGGGGCGCTTTTGAGTTAAGCTTAACCAGATAGCCGTTTTTGCCGTGGCGCACTAAATCGGTGTGACCTCTTACGCGACTGACAATAACCGGCAAGCCACAGGAGAGAGCTTCCATGATATTCACCGGCAACCCCTCTTGTCTGCTGGAGGAGATAGCCATGTCTAAACAAGGGAGCAATTCGGCAAGATCGTTACGGTAGCCAAGGAAGCTAACCTTGTGAGGGATACCCAGCTTTTCCGTCAATTGCTGACATTTAGCATAGGTATCTCCGGTTACATCCCCCGCCAGAAGCAAACGCACACTGTTGGAAGGATGCTTAAAACAGTAGCGGGCAAACCCTTGGATGAGAAGTTCATGATTTTTGCGCCAGGAAAACTCTGCTGCAAAGAACAGCAAGCGTTCTTCAGCTGTGTAGCCGTATTTCTCACGGCGCACAGCTTTTTCCTCTCTGCTTAAGGGTGCAAACTTCGCCATATCAACCCCTACTCCGGGAATACAAACTATCTTCTGAGCAGGGAAACGAAATTTCTTAGCGGTTTGATAATCCTCCCGGTTGATGGTGATTAAACAATCCGTAAACCTCGCCAGGATAAACTCCACAGGAAAGAAGAAAAGCCAGTTGACCCAGGGGGCACCCTTATAGAAATGAAAGCCATGAGCGGTGTAAAAGAGCTTGCCCCGCTGGGACAGACCCACCGCCGCCAGCCGAGTAACCACCCCACCTACCGGGGTATGACAGTGGATGATAGTGTATTTATTCTGCTTCAACAATCTGCGCAGCTTAAAAACTGCCGTCAAGTTGCCAACTGCCAGGGGAGACCGTGCCATAGGAATTTGGTGGTGTTTATCGACATAAGAAAGCTCTCCGGCATCTCCGGTCACCACATGGGTTTCATACCCCTGCTCCTTAAGCCATTGCAAATATGGTATATGAAATGCCGCGATATGCCGGGAGACGGTGGCAACATACAATGCTCGTGGCGGAGGTAACTTCAAGGAAGGTGCGGTATTTATGGTGGCAGCAAAGCTACCCTCCCTTAAGGTGTAGTACAAATTCAGGAGATAGGCTGTAAAGTTTATACCTAAAAGATGGGTGAACCAGAAGACCAGTTGCAGTTTGGGCGACTGCCCATACCTCAATAACCAGTGTAAGCCGTTAAGGCGCCCTGTGTACTGTCTCTTTTCCAGTCGTGGCAGTTTAGCGTACAGTAGCAGCAGCACCATATATTCATATGCTAAAAAAGCCAGGTGCTCTCTCCGATGGGAGGAGTTGGCAGCAGTTGGGAGACTATGCTTAGCAATAACATCCAACAGGTTTTGCAAGCGTTTACTACCCTTTTGGCTGGTGATGGAACCCGGACGATTCTGGCGGTAATAATAGAAGGGGGTAGGGTTATACCCAAAACTGGCAGCCACCTGGAACAGCGATAGGCTCCAGTCGATATCTTCACAATATATATCGGGGGTAAAGAAAAGGTTGTGCTCCAGGATTACCTGGCGACGCACCATTTTACTACAGGCGCTGCCGGGAAACTTCGGTAGCTGAGCCAGATGTGCCATCACCGTAGCTTTGTCCCTACCGGTTATCAAGTGGGCTTGGTAGCCATCCCCCATAGGAACCTGGTTGCCTTCAGGGTACTGTTTTACCGCCTCTAAAAAAATAACATCCGGTGGAGAGCTTTGGGGGGCAACCAGAGCAGCTAGCTCCGGAATCACCTCGCCGGCTACCCAATCATCTCCATCCACAAAGAGAAGGTACTCTCCGGTTGCCTGGCGGATACCGGAGTTACGAGCAGCGGAAAGACCTCCATTGGCTTGGTGGATAACCACTACCCGAGGATCAGCGGCTTCGTAAGCGTCGCAGATAGACGGAGACTCATCGGTAGAACCGTCGTCCACCAGGATAACTTCTAACTCTTTAAAGGGCGAAGCTATAATGCTCTCCACGCACTGAGGCAGATAAGGGGCTATGTTATAAACCGGTATAATAACACTTATACGCATGTGTACCCCTCCATATGTTTAAATGAACTACGAGCCATACCTATCCTTAACGGCATGTGACAGCTCCCCATGGTTAAAGCCAGGGGGTGCTGTCACTTGTGATACACCATCCCCTTGTGGATGGTAAAAGCTCGGTAGAGTTGCTCCAGTAGGATAAGGCGACAGAGCTGATGGGGATAGGTAAAGGTACCCAGGCTGAGCTCCTCCTTGCTGACAGCAGTTACTTTGGCGCTTAAACCCAGGGAAGAGCCAATGATAAAGGTGAGCTGCGAAATACCCCCTAAAGCCAGTTGCTCTAAGCGTTTAGCCAACCCTTCCGAGGAATAGGTGGCTCCGGATATAGTTAAGGCGATACTGTGACTGTTTTCCGGCAGAGCTTTGAGGAGAGCGGCTCCTTCCCTGGCAAGAAGCTGCTCCGCTTCTTTAGAGCTTAAGCTCTTAGGGGCAGCCTCTTCGGGAACTTCTCGTACTGTTAGTTTGGTAAAGCTCCCTAACCGTTTGCTATACTCGGCGCACCCCTCTCGCAGCCAGCTCTCTTTGAGGGTGCCCACACAAAGTAGGTGAAGCTGCCTTATTACTGTCCCCTCCCTGAGGTATAACCTCAACCAATATCTCTGGCGAGGTGTGGTTGTTAGTTAAAAACTTACCGATGTCTGTCTGCCTGAAGCCAGGGAGGGAGCTACTGCCAGTTGCAACCCAGGGTGCAGCCCCAGGCGTTTCACCAGAGCAGCAGCTACCGTCTCCAAAGCCAGGCAGGGAATATTGTTGGTGCGGCTAAGGTGTGCCAGTACCAGACAGCGCGTACGCTCTGTGAGATAGTGCTGCAGCAGCTCAGCGGTTTGGGTGTTGGAGAGATGCCCTCGCGGACCGGCAACCCGGCGTTTAAGCATAGGAGGGTAAGGACCGGTGCGCAGCATATCTACATCGTGGTTAGCTTCCAACACAATGGCATCGGCTGCACTGATGGCTTGGACTAGCTCTGCCGAAGGCGAACCTAAGTCGGTAGCGAAGAGAAAGCTCTCCTCGGCAGAATATAGACGATAACCGACGCTACTGCAGGCGTCGTGGGAGGTAGCAAAGCTCTCCACCAGAAGGCTGCCCAATTGCACCGCTCCCCCCAGAGGCAGCTCTTCCCAACAGAGCTTGCCGGTGGCAGGATAAAGCCCTTCCACAGCGCATCTGGTAAGATGGTTAGTGAAGATGGGTATCTTCGGAAAAGAGAGGCGGTTTAAGCCGACAACATGGTCGTTATGTTCGTGGGTTAAAAAGCAGGCTTGAAGATCCGCCAGCTTCAGCCCTATACGGCGCAAGCGGTGTTGCAGCTGACGAGGTCCCAAGCCAGCATCTATGAGAATGGCCGTATCCCCCATTACTACCACCGTAGCGTTGCCGTCACTACCGCTAGCTAAGAGATGTACTTCTATTTATCCCACCCCTTGCTCTGTTTAGTTTAGCCACATGGGAAAGAAGATGGCCGTGATGATAAGCCCCGCGATGAGATTGCCGCCGATAACGGCAAGGAGCGCCCGCCAGCGGGAAAGATTGAGAAGTGCCGCCAAAGCTGAGCCACTCCAAACCCCTGTGCCCGGCAAAGGAATAGCCACAAAGATAAACAAGCCGATATAGCCATAGCGGTGAATCTTATCTCGGTGCTTAGTTAACCGCTCCTGCATCCATGACACAAAGCGTCTTCCCAGAGAGAAATTTTCCAGCCACTTTATAACTTGGTTATATAGCAAAAGAATAGGCAAAGTTGGCAAGCAAGAGCCTAAGTAGCTAAAAGTGAAGGCAGCGGGTAGGCTCATCCCTTTGGCCAGCCCTACCGGGATAGCCCCTCGCAGCTCAATGATAGGCATGGCTGCCAGAAGTATAATCTCCAGGTCATTAATGATGATTTCGGATATGAGGAACCACTCCCTAATCCCTAAACCTCCGGTTGTCCCAGGTAATGCTAGAGAGTCACTCGCTTTAGCTGCACACCCAAAGACATTAACTGCTCCACCATGTTGCCGTACCCTCTGTCGATATGATGAACACCCAGTAGGCGTGTCTCTCCAGTAGCGAAGAGACCTGCGATAAGCAGGGCGGCACCGGCACGCAAGTCGGTAGCGGTTACCTCAGCGCCGTGGAGCTGCTCCACCCCTTCCACCCAGGCAGTCTGTCCTTCCACGCGCACTGTAGCTCCCATGGTGATTAACCCGTCCACGGAGCCAAAACGTCGTTCATATATTGTTTCCACCACTCGGCTGGAACCTTCGGCGCAGGTGAGCATAGCGGTCATCGGCGGTTGTAAATCGGTAGGAAAGCCGGGGTAGGGCAGAGTCTGGACCATAATCCCCTGGGGGCGAATACCGGTAGCGTTAACCCTAATCCAGTCCAAACCACTACTGACCCCGAAACCTGCCTCCCGCAGTTTAGCGCTGACTGCTTCCATATGCTCGGGGATCACATTTTCCAGCAAGAGGTTGCCCTTGGTGGCAGCGGCAGCGATCATATATGTACCCGCCTCAATGCGGTCGGGGATACAGGTATAGGAGCAGCCACCCAGCTTTTTGACTCCCCTTATCCGGATGGTCTCGGTGCCGGCACCCCGTACTTCCGCCCCCATAGCGTTTAAGAAGTTCGCTACTTCAATAACCTCAGGCTCTCGAGCCACATTCTCTAAGGTAGTAGTTCCCGAAGCACGGCAGGCAGCCAGCATGGTATTGATGGTAGCGCCTACGGTAATCATATCGAAGAAGACCGCGGCGCCCTTAAGTTTAGGCGCCAGAAAATGGTAGCGGCTACCGCCATCCTCCTCGGTTATCTTAACCCCCAGCGCTTTGAACCCTTTCAGGTGCTGGTCGATAGGGCGTTCACCAATATCGCACCCTCCCGGTAGCGCCACGGAGGACTCCCCCAGCCGTCCTAAAAGCGAGCCCATAAAATAATAGGAAGCACGCATCTTGCGGGTCAGTTCGTCGGGAGTGCGAGGTAAAGGGTCTGCCTGAGCCGTGAGACGATACACCCCTTCCCCTTCCTTGCTGACATGAAAGCCGATAGCTTTTAAAATACCCAGCATAACATCGACATCGCTGATATTAGGCAAGTTTTCCAACAGCACCGAGCCTTCGCTGAGAGCTGCTGCCGCCAGTAAAGCTACTGCCGAATTCTTCGCTCCGTTAATCTTAACGGCACCGTTTAACGGTTTGCCTCCTTGGATGAGGATCGCTTCCTCTTGATTTTCCATAAATAACGACCTCGTTTCCTTTTTACTGTAGAGGGAACTAATTACCTGCTTGTTTTTGCTCTCCATGTATGCGATCTGAGATGGGGTTCCAGCACTCCGCTGACGCAGTGCGGTAACTATTAGGGATATATCCTTTGTCCGTTATAGGCGTTGTAATAAAGGAGATCGCCACCCTGAAGCAAAACCCGCCACACCGGGTTAGCCCATGCGGGTGTCGAAGTTAAGGCAACTGTATAGGAGGTATGATACCCCAAAGATATACTTTCGATCATCAGGTTACTGCCAGCCTCCTTCTGGGCAGCAGCCAAGGCTAGCAGATAAGGGTCCTGTTCCATACGCAGCAGGATATCGCTGGCACTGTTGATCCACTGCCCTTGCCCCCCCGGGGCTACTGTCACTCCCAAGGTAGAATGCACTGCGGTCACCACGTTATGGCTCATATAAACCGTTATGGCAGCATCGAAGATAGGTTTATTTTTATGGCTAAGGTACCACACCGCCCGGTGCTGTTCCCCTTTAGCCGGTAAGTACTCATAAATTGCCTTGGGGGGGAGGGTAATGCTCCACCCTCGCAAATAATCCTCGGCTATACTCCGGTAATTCGAGAGCTTATTACTAGTAGGAGCTACGGTATCGGTAGCCTCTGCCTCGGCAGGAAAGTAGCTCCAGTTCCCCAGGGGGGTAATCTCCAGCACACCCTTGGCCGAGGCATAGCGCCACAGGGTGGAACCGCTTAAGGAAAGGGTAGTGGTTGCCGTATAAGGGGTAGAGCCGAAGAAGCCTGTAACTAAGCCATAGGCTACTTCAGCAGCAGAGGTAGGGGTTAAGAGCAAAGGCGGGACAGCCTCCATCTGTAAAGATGGTTGGTTGAGAATAGTTATATAGTTTTCGGCCAGGTTATTGATAGCCTTAGCGTAGGTAGCCGGATTGCTACTGCGCTCCGCCATCACCTGATACGGATGCACGAAGTTAAAATAGCCCAGCAGTAAGTTAAGGATACCAAAAAGCCACAGCAGCATGGTTTTCGCTTGGTGCCAGCGGATAACTTATACCCCCTTTCTCGTTTTAGCCCTAATGCCGTTCGGCTAAAGGAGGCTGATAGCCCAGGTAGGCACCGGTGACCATGTCGCAGAAATAGCGACGACCATCGTAAAACTCCAAGACCCAGACTAAATCGGTAACAGCGCTGTCACTTTGACACAAAAAGCCTTCGTAGACATCCCGTAAAGGAGGTAGCGCCTTATCGGTGCCGGGCAGCAGGCTGAGCTGAGCGGTAAAAGTGCCCAGGAGCTGCTCTAAAGGAAGCGCCGGCATATTGCTGCTTTTATTCAGAAAGCGCATGGGGCGGTAGCGCAGGGCAATCAGCTCTCCGTTACGGCTGCGACCACGCAGAGTTGAAACTAAGCCTCCCCCCGCGCTCCCCTCTTCTCGGTAAAAGATAGGACGCCCTTCCTGAGCTTGCTGCATAAAAATAATTTGACGGGAATCAGTACCGTAGATACCGTCACAATATAGGTTCAGCTCCGGCCAGAGATCGATACTCCGTAAAAAACCGGCGACTTGCAGCCAGATAGGCGCCGGCGATTCTTCGCTGGAAGGGGTAACCCGCATCTGCTCCAGCAATAGCTGATACTCCTGACGCCACAGACGACGCTGGTTATCTTCGTAAATAGTCTCGCCACTAGCATCCCGCAAGATACGCATAGCCGAAGGGTTACCAAAGGCTTTAGGCCCCTGCTCCTCATAGAGTTCTTTGGTGAGTAAAGGGGCGATAAGCCACTGGGAAGCGTTGACTGCTCCCAGGGAGTAGATACCGTGAGGAGAGTAGAGCCCGTAAGGTGTCAAATCGAAGGGGTAGACCTCGACATGCACCCCTCCTTCCACCATGGCGAGAAAAACTCTTAAAACTTGAGCGTTCAGGCGCCGTGGCAAGGAGTAGCAGGAGGTGCCGTCACTGAAAAGAATACAATCGTCCACATAAGCCGAAAGATAGAAACGGTCTACCTGATAATCCCGGGAGCCAATTAACTCCACCCCCAGAAGCTGCAAGTATGCCGACAAAGGGAGGGGTTGACAAAGGATTAGCTCCATGGAAGGCAAGGAGGTAGCCCACTCCTCCCAGGGAACCGGGGTTATAGCAGCGCTGTCCAGAGAGGGAGCTGCCAGCAGCACGCCTTTGGCCATAGTCCACAGGTTAGGAAAAAAGGCAGAGTTGCTGCGCAGCAGAGCGTGCTTCCCCAAGTTGGGCAGGTGGGCAATAAGACGCAGGGGGGTAGCTAAAAGCTCCGGTGGATTATCTGCCACGGGAAGGTAGCTATCCTGGAAGGTCGCTTCCCCGGCAGGAAGCAGTAAGTAAACCGGCTCCTGACCGGTGGCAAAAAGCAGAGCATATTGTAGTACCGACAAAGCCACCAGAACAGTAAGCAAGACAGTTTTCAAACGCTCAATCATGGGGGTAGCCACTCCAGATGGCAAACTGTTCCGGCTTAGGGAGCCAGACCGTTACTTCCGTTCCCTGACCTAAGGTGCTGGCAATGCTGATGGTTCCCCCCAACTTCTCGATAATTTGCTTGGCAATAGCTAACCCTAACCCTGTACCTCCCTGCACCCGAGAGCGCCCTTTGTCAACGCGATAAAAGCGCTCAAAAACCCGAGGTAAATGTTCGGGGGCAATACCGATGCCGTTGTCGCTAATAATTATTTCGTTACCGGTTAAGCCGGTTGCCAAGGAAAGGTGAACCTTGCCACCTTCGGGAGTGTACTTCGAAGCATTAGCCAAGAGGTTGCCACACACCTGCTCAATTCTGTCAATAGGCGCTAAAGCAAAGGCTACCTCCTCATTATTTAACTCTAATATAAATTCCTGGTTTTTTGAGGTAAACTGCGGTTGCATCTCCCTCGCCACTGAGCGGAGCAGGAGCTTAAGGTCGTGTATATCCAAGCTCTCCAGCTGAGAGGGAGCGTCCAGCTGTGCCAAGGTGAGCAGCTCGCTCACCAAACGGCTCATGCGGTCGGTTTCTTGCAAAACCACCGTAAGAAAGCTGGTACTCAGCTCCTGAGCGTGACGCGCTCCATCCAACAAAGTTTCCAGATAGCTTTTAATGGTCGTAAGCGGGGTACGCAGCTCGTGGGAAACATTGGCGATAAAATCTCGACGCGTCTCTTCTAAACGTTCTTCATCGGTGGTATCGGTAAGCACCATCACCACCCCGGCAGGAGTTTCTGCACCAGCTGTAAAAAAGGGCGCGCTATGGGCTCGAAGCACAAGAGAGCCCCATTCCGGCGGAAGAGTAAGCTCCGTAGCCACCATCTCTTGGCGCAGTAAAGCCCTTTGCCAACCGATCTCCTGTTCCAAGTTACCTAGGAAGTCGTTTAAGGGGGCGCCAATATATTCAGCGCCAAGGTTGAACATCCGCCGGGCACTGGGGTTTAAGTGCATGACCAACCCCTGTTCGTCGACGGCAATAACCCCCTCTGCCATATAGCTGAGCATGGCTTCCATTTTCCCTTTTTCGTCAGCTATCTCCTCCATAGACTCTTTTAAACGAACCGTGAGAGCGTTAAAAGTGTCTGCCAAATGCCCCACTTCATCTTTGCTACCAACTTCAATCTGGGTGGTATAGTCTCCCAGAGCCAGGCTTTGAGCGCGCTGGGTGAGGCGGGTAATAGGCGCCGTGATGCTGTTAGCCAGGAAAAAGGAGACCAGGGAGGTGCAAACTAAAGCACCAAAGGTAGCCACGATGATCATATCCCTTAAAGCTGCCATACTGGCGCCTAAACCGGTAGCCTCGGACTCGATATAAATAAGACCCAGAACAGTTCCCTCGTAAAGTAAGGGGTAGGCAATAATCCGGATAATTTGTCCGCTCACCGATTGTAGCTGGCGCACCTGGGTGGAGGAGCCGGCAATAGCTTCCAAGAAGGTGCTGGGAGGGGTAGCCTGAAAATAGGTAATGCCACTCCCTTGAACTACAATGTTGCGCTCTAAGTCGAGAACCGCTACCTGAAAATATTCCGCGGTTTCGCTCTGACTGGGGGTACGGGTAGGGCTGCTCAGCTCACTAAGGGTGTTTTTATACATAGTTCGCTCGTCAACAAAGGCTTTTAGCTCTTCCTGGGCAGCAGCATAGGCGGTAGGCTGCTGTACCGGATCTAGCGCGGCAATCTCCTCTTCCAGCGCCGCAATCTCCTCCCCCAGGAGAAAATATTGCTCAGCCGGAATAATGTAAGACCGCACTGAGCGCAGCATTTGGTCGGTATGCTGCTCGTGGTAGAAGTGCTCTAAATTGAGCCATAAATAGCCGCCAATAAGCATCATCGCCGCCAGGATAAGCAGGAGGAAAATTCCTGTCATGCGCACCCTCATGGCTTGAATACGTATCACCTAAAGCACCTCCTTGCCCAAACAATTCGCTGACATCTCCCCATGCCCCGCGGCTCCCTTTAACCAAGATTAAGAGCAACAGTCCCCTACCGCCACCGACAGCTTAAGCCTTACCGTTAGCAGCGGTTTCGCGGTGCCAGCCCCAGGGCGAGGGATAGATTGTTAACTTGGCCTTAGCGTTGACCAACCTCTAGCTGATCGGAGGGGCGAAAAAGTAACCTACCCCACGGCGCGTCTCAATT
>WREE01000061.1 GCA_009779515.1 Symbiobacteriaceae bacterium | reverse complement strand
TTCGGGTGCAGAGCTACATCTTTTCGATGCAATATGCCGTCCCTTACGGCATTATTCGGGAAGAAAGCCCTAACTTGGGTCGAGGCTACGAGCCGAAGATGCAGTATGGGCAAGAAGGGGTAAGGGAAGAGACGGTAGAAGTGCGGGTGGAAAACGGTATTGACGTAGGGTGGACGCTGCTCAAAGACGAGGTGCTGCAAGACCCCATTCACGAAATAATTTACGTGGGGACAGCAGGGGTAGCCGTCTACGACGAGGAGAGCTTCCCTTACGAGAGGCTGTACATTATCGAAACCACCGGTTACTGCTCTTGCTTTATTTGTTGCGAAAAGCATCCTGGAGATAGAGGCTACGGGATAACTTACAGCGGTATGCCTCAGGGGCGGGGGGTAGTCGGAGCGGATCTCTCCATTTTCCCCATTGGGACTAAGCTATATGTCGAAGGTTACGGTTACTGTGTAGTGGGCGATACCGGCGGGGCTCTCATTGGGCGGATGCGCATCGACCTAGGCTTTGCTACCCATCAAGAGGCCGTGGACTGGGCGCTAAAGGTACGCACCCCGGTCTATCTCTTAGCAGGGGATTAAGGTTTGGTCATATCTAACTCCCCCCTGGCTTATCCCGTGGCCGCGGTACTCTGCGTCCGTGCTCCCTTACTCTCTGGCAATATTCTGTTACTTGGGGTGAGCAATCTGCTCTACTCCTAGGGCAGTGTTAGCAGTTTTCCCTTTTAGCGCTGGCAGGAGATCAGGACTTAAACGTATGCCCAAGGGGCATAACCGCTCAGCCTATCGAGGGCTTGTCAGCGCTAAAGCCAGAAATGGCTTTTTCTTTTTTTTGCTATTATTTTGGAGGATTCTGGAGAGTTTTGTCGAAAAGAAAAGGCGAAAGATAGGTGATACTCTGGTGAAAGCAAACTCCTCCCTTGGGGTTTTGGCTCTGTTAGTCTTGTCCGTAACTCTAACGGGGTGTAATCGGGCACCTAAGATCCTGTTGGAAGCTCCTCCTCCCGATAACTGGATTAGCAACTTCAGTTACTGTTTTACCCCGCATCCGGGGAGTACCATCGCCAGTGGTGAGTTGGCTATTATTTATTATCGCTTTTTTTCGGCCGAAAACTTATGGTGGTATTACCCGGTGTCTATGCGGCAGGAGGCTCATGCCGGTATTAATGCTCCTCTTATGGCGGTAAATACTAGCCTTAGCTATATCTGCTGGGAGCTGGGGCTGCCCTTGCTTCAGGCTCGGGGGCTCCAAGCCAGCGAAGGGGTTGCCTATCTGGACTTGCCCGGGGAGTTTTATCAGGCTATAGATATATTGGTAGGTGCCTTTCCTCGTCGCGCCCTGGAGGCTTTGGTGCTAACTCTCACGGAATTTTGCGATATAAACGAAGTCCAATTCCAAAACGAAGGCA
Organism: Symbiobacteriaceae bacterium; assembly: GCA_009779515.1. Classification (GTDB taxonomy): domain Bacteria; phylum Bacillota; class JAAYKD01; order JAAYKD01; family WRDA01; genus WREE01. The sequence goes on along the minus strand of WREE01000061.1, from coordinate 9,120 downwards.
AAATACAAAACTTTGTCACTGCCGATTGGGAGCCTTACGATATTAGCCACCCCCTGGCGCGGCCTTTACCTAACGATATTCAACGTACCAATATCGGTATTAAGACAGTGTTCTACTGGCAAGCTCGGCAGGAGCAAGCGCTGGTACCGGTTACCTACAGTATCCTGTTAAGCAACTACAGTCTGGAAACCATTTTAGCTTTGCTTGGCCAAGTCCCACGCCTTCAGACAAACCCCAACGAAGTTGTCGAGCTGGAGCGATTTTTGCAGTCCCCCCTGGAGCTTTTTGGCCAAACTCCCAGCAGTGCCATCACTCTCTGCCAGCAAGGGGGCACTATCCAAATAAATATTACTTCCTCTACCGTCAGCCAATTTGGCAGCGACCCCAACTTGCTCTTGGCTCTCTCGGCTCTGGTGCGCACCTTTTTAGAGCTACCGCAAGTGGAGCAAGTCCAATTTTTGGTGGACAATCAAGCAGTTAGCTACTCCCTGGGACTTTTCTCCTTAGCCGAACCGATCCGTACCTTACCGTTTATTAACAGATAACCGAGGTGATTTAAAATCTTTAGCAAGCTGCACTCCTGCGCCTTGATGGGGCTTAAGGGTGCTATTGTCGATGTGGAAGTTGATGTGCGCAACACAGGGCTGCCTAATTTTGATATTGTGGGGTTACCCGATGCCGCCGTGCGGGAAGCCCGAGAGCGGGTTGTCTTTGCCTTGCGCAACAGCGGCTTTGAGTTCCCGCAACACCGAGTGGTGGTAAACCTGGCTCCTGCCGACCTGCGTAAAGAAGGCTCTATGTACGACCTCCCTTTAGCTCTAGGTATCCTCCACTCCTCGGGGCAAGTGGTCATTAAGGAAGCCGATAATCTCCTATGCCTGGGGGAGCTTTCCCTGGATGGACAACTACGTCGGGTGAATGGTGTTCTCACCATGGCTATTAGCGCTCGGCAGGAAGGGTTTAGCCGCCTCTTAGTACCTTGGGGTAACTACCAGGAAGCCACACTGGTGGAGGGGCTGGAGGTTTACGCCTTTCTGCATTTGCAGGATGTTATCGCTTATTTAAAAGGCGCTACCGTGCCCCAACCGGAGTCTCTTGACCCCAGTCGGGAACCGGAAGATTACCACTATGACTTCGCCCATATCAAAGGTCAGGTGGGAGCCAAACGGGCTTTGGAAGTGGCAGCAGCGGGAGGACATAACCTGCTGATGGTGGGTAGTCCCGGCGCTGGTAAAACGTTGTTGGCACGCTCCTTGTCAACTATTTTGCCTCAGCTTTCCTTCGCCGAAATGCTCCAGATTACCCAAATTCATAGTGTTGCCGGTCTTCTCCCCAGCCGTGATGCTCTGATCAGGGAGCGACCTTTTCGCTCACCTCACCACTCTATCTCCTCGGCAGGCTTAGTGGGAGGAGGTTCTGTTCCTCGCCCCGGTGAAATTAGCTTAGCCCACTATGGTGTCCTCTTTTTGGACGAGCTGCCGGAGTTTCGCCGGGATATCCTGGAGCTCTTACGGCAACCCCTGGAAGATCGCCTGGTGACTATCTCCCGTGTCCATGCCAGTTACACTTTTCCAGCAGGCTTTATGTTGGTAGCCTCCATGAACCCCTGTCCCTGTGGTTACCTGGGGGATGCTGTTCGCTCTTGCACCTGTTCCGTAACGGAAGTGCGACGTTATCGGCGGCGCATATCTGGACCTTTGCTGGATCGTATAGATATCCAAATAGATATTCCCCGCCTTTCTTACGAGGAACTGGCGGCATCCGGTTCCGAGGAGCTGTCTGCCACCATTCGTCAGCGGGTAGACCAAGCCAGGCACAGACAGCGGGAGCGCCTGGGTGCAGATGCCTGCAACGCCCAAATGCCAGGAAGAGAGGTGCGCACCATATGTCGCTTGAACGCACCGGCTCGGGCGCTCATGCGCGCCTCCTTTGAGCAGCTGCATCTTACCGCCAGAGCCCACGACCGTATCCTTAAGGTAGCTCGGACTATTGCCGATTTAGAAGGTAGCGAGGATATTACCCCACATCATTTAGCGGAAGCCATCAGCTACCGCAACCTAGACCACAGCAGTGTGGCATCATGATTTACGCCATATCAGATTTGCACCTAGGGTTGGGTATAGGCAAAGGTATGGAGCGTTTTGGCAGCGTTTGGCGGGAGCATTTGCTCAAGCTGCAGACTGCCTGGGAAGCTACCATCCGGGAGGAAGATACCGTTTTGCTGCCGGGAGATATCTCCTGGGCAAGTGATTGGGCGGAGTTTATCCCGGACTTGCATTTTTTAGCCGCTTTGCCGGGGCATAAAATTATCAGCAAAGGGAACCACGACTATTATTGGAAAAGTAAAACTCAGCTCAGGCAACTTTTACCCCCAGGGTTTACCCCTTTAGACCATAGTCTAACTGTAGCTCAAGGTTATTGCATCGCGGCTATTAAGGGGTGGCTCACCCCGGGGAACCCCTCCTATGGTGGAGCGGAGGATACTAAACTCTACGCCAGGGAAAGGGGACGACTGGAGGCGGTTTTGCAGGAAGGGGAGAAGATGGGGTTGCCTATTATCGTGCAAATGCATTACCCTCCTTTTGCCCATGAAGGGGATATAGGCATGCGTGAGGTATTAGAAGCATATAAGGTACAAATATGTGTCTATGGCCATCTTCACGGAGGAACTTGGCGAGGACAAACCGGCGGTCACTACAACGGTATCCGTTATCACCTAATTTCGGCAGATTACCTACAACATAAACCGTTATTGGTTGTGGCTTAAATATATCATCCGGAGGCGGTAAGTTATGCGTCTTTCACCAATGGGGGCTGCCTCCCACTTACCTCAGCTGGTTCTCACCGGGGGGGAGACTGCTACGGAAGGTTTGCGCCCCGGCGATCAGCTGGAAGGGCAAGTACTGCGCATGGTGGATAACCAGGCAGTAGTCCAGGTGGGGGAGGAACTACTGGTTCTGCGCAGCAATGTCCCTTTAATACCGGGACAGGTAGTCCTGCAGGTGGAGAGCCAGTCCCCTGGCGAATGGCGGCTGCGTTTGTTAAGCAATGAACCAGCTCAGCACCTGGTGCGGGATCAGATCAGCGAGTTGCGCCTGCAAGCTAACCCTTCCCGGGAAACCTTGATGCGAGCTTTACTGGGTAAGATCGTTGTTGACAGAGAAACCTTTCTGTTGGCAGAGCAACTGTGGAAAGGTGTGGAGCGGAGCGGTCTGTGGCTGGAAAGCTTGGTCCAGCTGTTCAAAAGCAATTTAGCGCCCAGCGAGGAAGCGTTACGTACCATCCACTTTGCCTTGCAACAACGGGAAGTTCCTGGTTGGCTGGCGGAGCAAGCCCAAGTTATAGCCGATTATCTTATCCGGGAGTGGCAGCTGGAAGCTACTCCTCCTCGGTTGGAGCTGCTGGCTTCATTGCTTATGGCGGCTTCCGAGTTTGGTGAGGTGGACTTTTCCCTCACCCGCTGGTTGACCCAAGTGGCATGGCTTCACCCTGTTGGCGAGCTTCCCGAGGCAGCATCGGAAAGGGAAGTAACGCCCCCTGTTACCCCGGAGGGAGTACCAGGGGAGTTACCGGAGGCAACAGTAGCAACTCCTTCTCTCGAGACTACCTTAGAAGCCGGTAACCTGGCTGGGAGAAGTAATTTTACCCCTCCCCCTGTCAGTGCAAGCCGCTTGCCAAACCTCTCGCCGGCACCGGGAGCTACCGTAACCACCCCTGAGGGTGCCACGACCTCCCCTCCTCTGCCTGCCAGGGGAGGAACCCCATTGCTGAATACTCCGTTAGACAACTTGGCTGTTTTCTTCTTAAGCGATGCTGCCGACCTTGCTACCATACCGGAAAGCCAGGTGGTGAAAAGCGTCTTTAGCGAGCTGGAAGGAATTTGGCAGGATACAGGGAACAACCGCGAAATATTACCCATGCTGCAACGCCTTTTCTATGCCCAGCTGCCGGTTAACGGACGCACCCTGCTCAGTATGTTGGCGGAGCAAGAGAGCCGTGTTCACTTTGCTCAAATAGATTGGAGCGAAGCTGAGATAGGCGATAAGCGAGCTTATTTGCGCCAGCTCAGCCTGGGGGAGAGTCCCGAAAGGCTGGTGTTGCTGCAACACCTGTATCGGGGGCAAGAAGAGCGCCTCACCCGGGAGGGCATTTTGCAGGGAGAGCGGTTATGGCGCAGCTTAGGCGGACAGGATAAAGAGCTGGACACCATTTCCCGCCTTATGACAGCCCGCCTGCCTTTAGAAGTAAGCTCTGCTTGGGCGCTGCAAACGGTAGACGAGCATAGCTGGCAAAATGCCGTTCTTTATATGTGGCTCCATATAGGTAATCCTCCCATGGTCGAAAGCCATATTATCTCCCCCGAACCCCAGGAAGACCCCTCCGATAGCCGAGATAACTCAGGGGCGCCTTTAGTGCTACTGGGTTTTCAAACCCAGCGTTTTGGTCCCATGCTTTTAACCGTTACCTCGGGGGGGAACACCAGCTATCGCCTGCAGCTAACTGTCCATGAGCTATGGCAAAAGGAGCTGGAGCGGGAGGCTGTGCGAGAGTTACTACCCCGTTTGCGAGAGCTTCTGCCTCAGGTGCGCTGGCAAGTTCTGGCTCTTAAGGATCAGGAGCCGCGCGGTGAAAAGCTCCCCCAGGTCGAAGTGATACGTCGACGTTTCGATAAAAGGGTGTAAGTATGAGCAACACTAACAATACTAATGTGCGACGGGCGGTGGCTTTGCGCTACCAACCTCGAGAAGACGACGCCCCTTTAGTCATTGCCAAGGGTGAACGCCTGATGGCAGAACGCATTATCGAAGCGGCTAAGGAGCTGGGTATGCATATCGTCGAAGATAGCCAACTCAGCGCCAGCCTCGTTCGACTGGAAGTGCGTCAGGAGATACCACCGGAGCTGTATCAAGCTGTAGCTGAGGTTATTGCCTTTGTTTTCCGCTTGCATCACCGCTCTAGGGATGGCAGCCTTTAATCAGCCATATGGAAGAACAATACTATCGTGCCTGGCTGCTGGCTCAGGAAGGGGTTGGCGCTAAAGCTATAGAGCGCGCCCTACTCTTTTTTGGTAGTTTAACAGCTGCCGCAGGCTTAAGCTATCAAGATTGGCAGGAGAGTAATGCCTTAACTGCTGCGCAACTGGCGGTTATTCCCCAGCTCTTTACGGCGGGTAAAGTTGCGGCTTATCGGGAACGCTGCCTGCAAGCAGGAGTGCAACTCCTGATCCCAGAAGATGAATCTTACCCACAGCTTTTGCGGGAGATTCCCGATCCTCCGGCTCTCCTCTATGCCCAAGGTAATTTGGCTCTGTTAAATAAGCCTGGGGTGGCCATGGTCGGCACCAGACGTTCCACCCCTTACGGACGCCGTGTTGCCGAAATGCTGGCTGGAGATTTAGCCTCTTGTGGCATGACCATTGTCTCCGGTTTAGCCCGAGGGATCGATACGGCAGCTTTAAGGAGCGCTTTAGCTGCTTCAGGAGATGCCTGTGCCGTGGTCGGCACCGGATTGGATCTTCACTATCCTACGGAAAACAGAGTTCTCCAGGAGCAAATCGCCGCTACCGGCTTACTTCTCAGCGAGTATGCTTTAGGGGTACCAGCTTTGTCGCGAAACTTTCCCCGGCGCAACCGCATTATCTCAGGGCTCTCCTTAGGGGTGGTGGTGGTGGAAGCCGCTCGGCAAAGCGGCACTTCTTTTACCGTAAGCTACGCCTTGGAACAAGGGCGCGAAGTCTTCGCGGCACCTGGGAGCCTTTTTTCGGAATACTCCCAGGGAACCCATGCTCTTATCAAGCAGGGAGCACACCTGGTGGAAAGTGCCGAAGATATCCTTGAAGAGCTGGGGCTACTGCAAGCAGCTCAGGGAAATGCTTTCTCCGAGGCGGTGAACTACACTTTAATTCAGCAGCGAATTCTCGACAGCCTTTACAGCGAGGGGGTACACGTCGATAAACTTCAGGAAGAGACCCGCTTACCTATTGGCACTCTCCTTGGCGAACTGCTACAACTGGAACTCCAGGGCGCCATAGCCAGCTTACCCGGCAGGTACTATCTAAAACTGGTTTAGAAGAGTGCCTTCTTCCGGGGGGTTTAAAAGGGGAAAACCAGTATCAACCACATTATTTGTATAATGGAGTGGTCTTTTTTGGCTAACGCTAAGTCACAAACTTTAATCATCGTCGAGTCCCCTACGAAAGCTAAGACTATCAGCCGCTTTCTCCCGGCAGGGAGCCACAAGGTTATGGCTTCGGTAGGTCATGTTCGGGATCTGCCGAAAAGCCGCTTTGGTATCGACCTGGAAGACAACTACACTCCCAGCTACATCACCATCCGTGGCAAAGGCAAACTTATCCAGCAGCTAAAGAGTGCCGCTAAGAAAGCCAACCAAGTCTTGCTGGCTACTGACCCCGACCGGGAGGGGGAAGCCATCTCCTGGCATTTGGCTCACCTGTTGGGGCTGGATCCCACTACCCTTTGTCGGGTAACCTTTCACGAAATAACCGCTAAAGCGGTAACCGAGGCTTTCCAGCACCCCCGAGGGGTGGATTTGGATTATGTCGATGCCTACCAAGCCAGGCGTATACTGGATCGCATCTTTGGCTACCAGCTTTCCCCTTTTCTGTGGCGAAAACTTCGCTACGGTCTTTCCGCCGGCAGAGTGCAGTCGGTAGCTCTAAAGCTTATTTGCGAAAGGGAGCTGGAAGTTCAAAACTTTGTCCCTCAGGAATACTGGAGCCTGGAGCTGGAGCTGTCGGGAGGAGGTGGCACCCTTAAAGGGCGCCTCCAGGCGGTAGATGGGGCTAAGCCTTCTCTAAACAGCCGAGAGGAGGTAGAAGCACTTATCGCCTCTATGCCTTCGAAGCTGACGGTCTGTGCGGTGCGCCGCAACGAGCGGGTGCGCACCCCACCACCTCCATATATCACCAGCACCCTGCAGCAGGAGGCTGCCTCCCGCTTAGCCTTCCCGGTGCGCAAAACCATGCAGCTAGCTCAACAGCTCTACGAAGGGGTGGAGCTAGGCGATGAGGGTATGGTAGGACTAATCACCTATATGCGTACAGATTCCACTAATATCTCCCAGGAGGCTTTTCAGGAGGCGCAGAGTTACCTCCGGCAAAAATATGGCGCCGACTATACTATAGACCAAAAGCGAACTTATCCCGGGCGTAAGACAGCTCAGGAAGCCCATGAAGCGATTCGCCCTACCTCTTCCTGGCGCGAGCCGGAGGTGGTCAAACCTTTTCTCTCCCGGGACTTGCAGCGCCTGTATAAGCTTATCTATGAGCGCTTCCTGGCAGCCCAATGTGCCTCCGCCCTTATCGACACTTTAACTGCCGAGCTTCCCCATCACGAGAAGCTGGTTCGGATAAATGCCTCCAAGGTGCGCTTCAAAGGGTTTTTAGCTCTCTCTACCCCTGAGAGCAGCGAGGAAGAAAAAGAGGAGGAAGACAACAGTTTCCTGCCGGATCTGGCAAGAGGAGAGGAGCTGCAGATAACCAAATGGTTGCCTAAGCAGCATTTTACCCAGGCAGCTCCCCGCTTCAGCGAAGCTCTCCTGGTAAAGACCATGGAAGAGCTGGGAATTGGCAGACCCAGTACCTATGCTTCCACCGCTGATACCCTCTTACGCCGGGGCTATATTCTCAGCGAGGAGAAGCGCTTTTACCCCACTAAGCTGGGCTTGGCGGTTAATCAACTGCTGGTAGATCACTTCCAGACGGTGGTGGAATCCGCCTATACTGCGCAAATAGAAGATGCTCTCGACAAAGTGGAGGCTGGCACAGAAACCTGGCAAGAGGTGGTAGACTTTTTCTATCAACCTTTTTCCCAGTTGGTTGCCACTGCCGAAGCCGAAGTGGAAGCGGTAACCATACCCGATGAGTTGGTGGATGCCTATTGCCCCGAGTGTGGCGGCCAACTGGTTATTAAGCGAGGGCGTTTTGGCTCCTTCCATGCCTGTAGCGCTTGGCCAAAGTGCAGCTTCACGAAAAGTATAGCTCTCGATACCGGGGTGGTCTGCCCTGCCTGTGCTAACGGTACCCTCTTAGAGCGTAAAGCACGACGGGGAAACCGCAATTTTTACGGTTGCAGCGCCTTTCCGGAATGTAACTTTGTCTCCTGGGAAAAACCGGTATCCCGTCTCTGTCCCGAATGTGGTAGTAGCGCCATGAGCCAGCGGCTCATGAAACGCCAGGGTGGGGTGCGCTTCCGCTGTTTGCGGGAAGGGTGTGGCTTTGAAGAGATAGTTATTGGCGCCACCTTAGAAGAAGAGGAAGCTCCGGAAACGGGGCTCTTGTAAGGGCAGGTAGGCTTTGCCTGCTGAAGCGACCAGGATATGGGGGCGGGTAGCCCCCATCTATCATTGTAGGTATAGTTAGGAGGTTTGGCACAGCCTTATGCGTCATGCTGTTGTTCATATCATCGGTGCCGGGTTAGCTGGCTCAGAAGCTGCCTGGCAGGTAGCCCAGAGGGGCTTTGCTGTGCGTCTCTACGAAATGCGCCCCGGAAAAATGACCCCTGCCCACCAAAGTGGCGATTTTGCCGAGCTGGTATGCAGTAACTCTCTTAAAGCCAAAAGCACCAGCAATGCTGCCGGCTTACTTAAGGAAGAGCTGCACCGCCTGGGTTCCCTCGTCATGGAAGGGGCTTATCAGTCGGAGGTGCCGGCAGGGCAGGCTTTGGCGGTGGATCGTCATCTCTTTGCCGCTTATATTACCGCCAAGCTGAAAAACCACCCCCTGGTGGAAGTTATTCCTGAGGAAGTAACTACCATACCCCAGGACAGCACCGAGCCCTGGATTATCGCCAGTGGTCCTTTAACTTCACCGGAGCTGGCTGCCGCTTTGCAGCGTCTTACCGGGGGGGCGCACCTCTCCTTTTACGATGCCGCAGCTCCTATTGTTACCTACGAGTCTTTAAACCACGATATTATCTACCGCGCCTCCCGCTACGATAAAGGGGAGGCGGCTTATTTAAATTGCCCCTTAAACGAGGAGGAATATAACCGCTTCCGGCAGGAGCTGATCGAAGCCGAAGAACACCCTTTGCACGGTTTTGAGGAAAAGAAGCTCTTTGAAGGGTGTATCCCTGTGGAAGAGTTAGCCAGGCGCGGGCAAGC
>WREE01000060.1 GCA_009779515.1 Symbiobacteriaceae bacterium | reverse complement strand
CGGGTCATTAGCTCCCAGGCAGGGAGTAGCCACCTGGATTTAGGTGGCGGCGAAGCGGTTATTGCTACCCCTCTCCAAGTTGGTGAGAAGGTGGCTATTGCCGTCAGAGGGGAGCGGGTTGCTTACGGCAGCGAAACCCGGTATGGTTTTAACCTTCCGGGGGAGATTCTTAAGCATAGTTATATTGGCGGCACCTTGCGCACTTTTATTCGCCTTCCTCAGGGGCAAGTGCTGCGCCTCAGTGGCAGCAACCCTATCTTCGACCGCCAGGAGGGGAGCCAGGTGCAAGTTTACTGGGATCCGCAAGTGGCGAATGTGGTGGAGCACTTAGAGCTGTAGGCATTTACTTTGTCGCTAGGCGATCTTGATCCGAAAGGTAGGCTACCCTATGGGAACTATTGGGATAATTCTCAGCTTTGCTGTCGTGGCCTTGCTTTTCGGCCGCGGGCTTCTGGAGGACAGTGCCACCATCCCTTTCATGATTTGCGCTATCTGCATCTGTGCCCTGGGCGGGTACCATTTGTGGTTGCTGCATATGATCCCCTTCTTTCCCTGTTGGTTCGAAGCCATTTTTCGCTTACCTGGCGCTAGACGGCGGCGCAGCCCCTGGGTTTTACTCTGCTTGGCGCCAGGTGCTCTTTATGCTGCCAACTCTTACTTTGCCCAGCTTCCCCTTCCGATCTGGATCGCCACTCTGCAAACTGCAATACTTTGTGCTCTCGAACTGGAGCTGCATACTTTGCCGGTATTGTCCTCCCGCTATTTTGCCGGCTTAGAAAAACTGGGCAGTAGTATAGTTGCTCTAACTGCCTGGGCTGCCGTCTCTTTAGCCCAGCGCTATTTGTTGCTCAGCAGCGAAGTTTCTTCTATCTATCTGTTCACAGTCTGCTTCGCGGCTGTCTATCTTTATCAACTGTGGAAGCATCTGGCGAGCTTCTTGCCTTTACCCCCCCTTGGGCAGCGCACCATGCTGGGGGTGTTGGGAGTTATCTTCATACTATGGATCGTTATTCTCATACGTCCTCCGGTACCGTGGGCTAACCTAGTCAATATATGAAAGGGTGAAAGGTAATGGTTAACAGGCTAAAAGAAAAAGCCACCCGAGGCGAAGCGGCCTTGGGGGCTTTTATTGGTATCAGTTCTATTGCCTCGGTGGAAATTCTGGCTTTAGGGGGGCTCGACTTCGTCATCATCGATACGGAGCACGGTCCCTTTGAAGTGGAGACAGCTTTGCAGCTGATTATGGCAGCAGAGCTGCGAGGGTTAACTCCTATTGTGCGTGCCCGTGCCACTGAGCGCTCGGCTCTGCTTAAAATGCTGGATGCCGGTGGACAGGGGCTCCTTATCCCTTATCTTAAATCGGTAGCGGAGGCGGAAAGTATTGTTAGTTGGGGTAAGTATCGTCCCGTGGGGGACAGGGGATATAGCTTTAACCGCTCAGGGGATTATGGCTTAGCTCAGGAAGCTGCCGGAGGTATTATGGAGTATTTTGCGCAAAAAAATGCTGCCACTTTACTTATCCCCCAATGCGAAACCGCAGAGTGTCTGGAGCAGATCGAAAGCATTGTGGCTTTACCGGGAATTGACGGCATCTTTATCGGACCTTTCGACCTCTCTATCTCTTTAGGGATAGCTGGGCAGTTTGACCACCCCAAGTTGCAAGAAGCTTTCCGGCGAGTGCTTCAGGCTTGTCAGGCAGCCAACAAAATTTGTCTCAACCTGGCTTCTACTCCCGAAGATGCTTTAGCTAAACTGGCGATGGGTTTCCATGGCGTTGCCAGCACCGATATCGGCTTTTTAAAGAGCGGGGTTTCCGCTTTTGTTCAAGGTATTAGGAAAGGGGTTTAGCATGTATACCGAGGAAATTAAACAGTTGGCTCTCAAGTATCACGAGGAGATGATCCGCTGGCGGCGGCACCTGCACCAGTACCCGGAATTGGGCTTTGAAGAGGTGGAGACCGGGCGCTATCTGGCAGAGGCGCTTACCGCTTTAGGCTACCAAGTAACCGAAGGTATTGCCAAAACCGGTGTGGTGGGGCTCCTTCAGGGTGAGGGAGCAGCCGGCAAGGTGGTAGCTATTCGGGCAGATATGGATGCCCTGCCGGTCACAGAGCTTAGCGAAGTGGCATATGCTTCCCGTCACCCCGGGAAGATGCATGCTTGTGGACACGATACCCATATGGCGATGGTGCTGGGAGCGGCAGCGGTGCTGGCTTCTCTCAAAGCCTCCCTAAAAGGAAGTATTAAAATTATCTTTCAGCCTGCGGAAGAAGGACCTGGTGGCGCCATTCCCATGATTGCTGCCGGGGTGCTGGAAAACCCGGCGGTAGACTATATCTTAGGGGGTCACGCCTGGCCGGGTATCCCAGTAGGGCAGATTGCCCTTCAGGCAGGACCGATGATGGCATCTTCCACCGGCTTTAATATCACTATCCGGGGGCGGGGAGGGCACGGCGCGGAGCCTCATAAATGTATCGATGCCGTGGCGCTGGGCGCTCAGGTAGTGGTGGCTCTGCAGCAGATTATCTCCCGCACTAACGACCCCCAAGAGCCTGCCGTAGTTACCGTAGGTCAGTTCAACGCCGGAACTCGCAGCAATATCATTGCCGAAACTGCGGAGCTTAGGGGGACGCTGCGCACCTTTAATACCGCTAACCGAGACCGGATTCTCGACTTGATCCAGAAGGTAGCCAGCGGTGTTTGTGAGCCCTATGGTGCGGTTGCTGATATGGGGCCTAGACGCAGCGCCGGCTTAGATGTTACCGCCAACGATGCCGCTTTAACCGCCAGGGTTCTTACCTCAGCTGAAGCCATTTTGGGGGAGAGCAATGTTATTACGAAGTTTAAGCCCTCCATGGGAGGAGAGGACTTCTGTTACTTTGCTCATAAGATACCCGGCTGCTATATCTTTATCGGGGTCACTGGTGAAAGCCAAGGTACTTACCCTATACATCACAATCGTTTCGATATCGACGAAGAGGCTTTGCGCTATGGCGCCATGCTCTTTGCCCAAGCTGCCGTCGATTTGCTGCTCTAATGGCAACTCCGGCAGCGACCTTGCTGGAGGTGCGCCGCTTAACCAAAAGCTATCCGGTGGCCAAGGCTGTCTGGCAACGTCGGCGAGGGCGCTTCTACGCTCTCAAAGATATTAACTTTCACATTGCTGCCGGGGAAACCTTGGGGCTTATCGGAGAATCCGGGAGCGGTAAGTCAACCCTTGCCAAAATAATCGCCCGCTTGCTCCTACCTGATAGTGGTGAGGTATTTCTGCAAGGCCAAGAGATTTTAAAACTTTCCCCCCACGCTTTTAGCGGGATGCGCCGCTCGATCCAGATGATCTTCCAGGATCCCAACAGCTCTTTAAACCCTCGTTTTACCATCAACGAAACCTTAGCCGAGCCTCTCATCGGTTTTCGCTTAGGCAATGCTCGGGAGAGGCAGGAGAGAATTCTGCGCATGCTGCCGGTGGTCGGGCTGGAGGAGAGTGTCCTCCAGCGTTACCCCCACCAACTGTCCGGAGGGCAAAAGCAGCGGGTAGCTATTTTAGGGGTTCTCTTAGTGGAACCTGCTCTCATTATTGCCGATGAAATAATCTCTAGCCTGGATCTTTCCGTGCAAGCACAAATATTAAACCTGTGGCGAGACTTGCAACGGCGCTACAACCTTTCCACTCTTTTTATCAGTCACGATTTGCAGGTAGTAGCCTGGCTGGCAGATAGGGTGATGGTGATGTATGCGGGGCAGATTGTGGAGGCAGGCTCCACCGAGGAGATCTGTCTTAACCCTACCCATCCCTATACCCAGCTACTTTTTCGCAGTGAAGAGGCAGGAGTGGCTTTGCAGCCGGAAGCTGTCTCGGGCTATGTTACCGATCTATCTCCTGCTACTACCCCCCAGTGCCATTTTTACCATCGCTGCCCCTGGCGGCAGCGTCTCTGCTTTACCACCGCACCGGAGCAGGTTATCCTCCGCTCGGATCACTGGTTGCGTTGTCATTTACCAAATGTGCCGAAAAGCCCCCTGCCTTCAGGTGTGGGGATATAAGGCATCGAACTGGGGCGGTATTTACCTTACCGCACAAGGTCCGACGGCACATTTGCCGCAGACATCGCAGAAACCTAACGCGGCAAAGCGTTGGCTTACTTGCAGCAAGTAGTCGTTGCAGCGGTGGCGGTTAATCTTTTTTTCCATTTTACAATTCTCCCGCCAGCGGAGGAGGGGTTTTGTGTCACACAGCTCTCGCTGTAGTAATTTAGCCACGTATACAAAAAAGGAGCGCGTTGTCGCTCCTTTTTTTATATACTGATGAACAATTGCCTTGCATTTTTCGAAAACAGCGAGTATAATGCAAACAGAAGAGCAGTCCGCATGGCGGGGGGCTTATCACGTGCTAAAGACTAGCCGCTACTTTGCCTGGGGCGGCTGGTCTTTTTTATTTAGACCGATAAGCTGAACTACAAGCTGAGCGAACCTAATTAGGATCGTAATCAGATCATAGTATCCAGACATGGCATCACCTCCTTTGCACTTTAATAGGTGCATTGCAGGTTGAAGCCATCCGCCCACATTCTACTCTTCCGGGGATTTCTCCCGGTGTTAGGTTTCTACGGAGCACTTTGCCGCTCCTTTTTTATGTATCGTTAAACGAAAAAATAGCTATTGTCATCGAAACAAAGAGAAAATAGGTAGCGTGGTGCTTTCATTGCCTCCAGCCGCTCTTCGGCTCGCCTCTCCCAATAGCCTTCTCTAGGACTGCGTTTACCTTACCGCACAAGGTCCGACGGCACATTTGCCGCAGACATCGCAGAAACCTAAAGCGGCAAAGCGTTGGCTTACCTGCAGCAAGTAGTCGTTGCAGCGGTGGCGGTTAATCCCCTGGGGAGTGAGAGCCTGGGTAGGGCAGTGTGCCAGGCAATAACCGCAGGAGCCATCCCGCAGGTAGCCGCAAGGTTCATCGGCAGTAGCCTCCGAGGGTCGGGGGGTTGCTACCAGGTCGGCGGAGGTTATCAGGCTGCCGTAACGTCCGGCGCAACCTTGCGGGGAGATCAGCATACGGTTGACCCCAAAGCGCCCCAAGCCGGCAATAAAGGCTACACTGCGGTGCGACCAGGGGGCTTGTAAGGTGGTAGCATCGTAGTTATGGGTTGCCGGTAAGATAGCGGTCGCTACCCCTTTTTCTTGGAGCATGGCTGCCAGCTGGCTGCAGATAGCGTTGATAAGAGCGTTGCCTTGCAGGTAGATTTCTGCCCACTCTCGGGATACCTCCTCCCCACGGTTGCTGTCAACAATAGGGGCAGCAAAGGGTAGAAAGAAGGCAAGGACACTTTTCGCCTCGGGGAGCAAGTCTTGGGGGAGGAGATGGTGTTCACCGACAATGCTTTTCAGCTGAGGGAACAGGGGATCCTCAGCAGCGGCTACCCCCACCAGAGGTGGACGAAATCGGGTAGCTGCTTCAGCCGAAAGCACTTCATCAGTTATTAATGTCACAATTTCCCGGTATAAATCCATCAAAATCACCTCGTAGATATACTTCCTATTTTGGCAAAGGAATCCTGCTCTTCAACAGCGAAAAGCCGTATTATTATCATATAAGGAGGTCTAAATCATGCCCATGACGACTAAAGAGATTATGGATCTGGCTCTCTCTCTGGCGGGGCTGCAAGAGGTTCCTGCAGATAGCGCTATCTATCAGGAGACCACGGAGGCCAAGAAAATTCTGGTGGGAGTAGATATCGACACTGGTGATTTATTATTAGCTAAGCAGCTTGGTTTCGATTTGGTTCTGGCACATCATCCGGCGGGAGATAACGCTCGTGTCCAAGGAATGCAAGTTATGACCCGACAAATCGAAGTTATGACTCGTATAGGTATTCCCATCAACAAGGCCCAAAAAGCTCTAGCAGAGCGGCAGCGTGGCTTAATCCAAGGAGCCCACAGTAACAACTGGTCGAAGGTGTCCGGCGCCGCTCGGGCTTTAGGCCTCCCCTTTATGAGTATTCATTTGCCCTGCGATATCTTAACCGAAAATCATGTCCAAAAGGTGCTGGATGGCGCTGTGCAGCCGAAAAGCAAAGTGCAAGATTTAGTGGACGCTTTAATGACCATCCCCGAGTATCAAAACGCTCTGACCAAGCCTATGGTGCGGGTAGGTGCGGCAGGAGACTACTGCGGCAAGCCTTACGTTATTATGGCCGGCGGAACTAACGGCGGTCCCAACGTAGCCAAAGCCTACTTCGAGGCCGGCATCGGCACTTTGGTGAGCATGCATGTTCCTGATGATGTGGTGCGTGCTGTTCGGGAGCAGAATATCGGTAACTGGATTGTTGCCGGGCATATGGCTTCCGATAGCATTGGTATTAATATCCTCATCGGCGAGCTGGAGAAACGTGGTTGCGAAGTGGTGCGCTTAAACGGCATCATGGATCCTGTGGGCAAATAAAACTTGTCATGTGCTCAAACTCCTACGCTGAGGCTGAAGACAACGTCTTCAGCCTCAGACTGTAGAAAAACCGGTTTCATGTTCTTTGTTTCCTACCTAAATTATATTAAAGGAATAAAAGTAACTGCTTTTGGGCATCACATGCCCGTCAAAAAGCAAACTTTTTCGCAAGAACACGTCTTGATTCGCCGAAGAGCGCACTCTTAAGGCGAATTAAAAGGAGGTAAAATATGAGTAAGCCTATTGTAGTTATTTCGGCAGCCCAGGAGTATTCGGTAGGTGCTCTGGCAGAGCGTTATGTTCTGAACAAAAACTATGCCGGAGGGGTGTTGGCGGGAGGCGGAGTGCCGATTTTGGCAGTAGACCCTACCTCTCCTGCCGAGTATGTGGCTTTGGGAGATGGTTTAATTCTTACCGGCGCCTGGCCGGTTCACCCCGATCCCACCATCCCCGGTATCTTTAATATGCGGGAAGAGAAAGGGGCTTTTACCTCGCGGCTGCGTAATCCCGAAGAGCTGGACCTCTTTCGGGCTTTTCGGGACGCCGGTAAACCGATTTTGGGCATCTGCCGTGGTCATCAGTACATCAATATTGGGCAGGGCGGGAACCTGAACACCGGCATTGCCAGAAGCTACGGCAGGGAGCACCGGGAAGGGTTCTTTCATCCCGTGAAAACAGAGCCAGGGAGTATTTTAGCCAAGCTGTATGGTGAGGAGTTTTTCGTCAACAGCCACCATAACTTTCATATCGACCGTCTCGGGGAAGGAATTAAAGTCACCGCTTGGTCGGCAGATGGTCTGCCGGAAGCTTTAGAACATGAGAGCTTGCCGATTATCGGCTTACAGTGGCATCCAGAGCGGATGCGGGGGGATCATCCTCATCCTCCCAAAGGACCGGATATGACCAGCCTCTTTGCTTTTTTGGTGGAGTGGTGCTTACAAATAAAGGGGGTGAAGTAATGTCACGTAAGCCTGTTATTTGTGTGGCAGGGGAACACGATTACGCCATTCAAGCCATGAGCTATAACCCGGTTTACGCTATTAACAAAGCTTTTACTCAGGCCATAGCCCGTGCTGGAGGGGTGCCTTTTACCCCTTTAGGGGTGAACTTGGAGGAGCGTTACTGTGACCTGGCAGATGGCTTGTTGCTCACCGGCAACCAGCATATTCACCCCGGGCGCTACGGTAGCACTTTCTTAAATGACGAACTCGCCAAGGGCGTTAACCCCTGGCGAGACTATAGCGACTTCGATCTCTTGGCTGCTTTCATGTATGCCGGTAAACCTATTTTGGGTATTGGACGAGGGATGCAGGTGATCAATGTGGCTTTGGGGGGAAATCTCTTCCAGAGTCTGGAGTATGAGCGCAAAATCCATAATGTGGCCTCCTACCATCCTGTGGAAGCCAGCGCCGGCTCATTTTTAGAACAGCTTTTTGGAGGGCACTTTCGGGTAAACTCTTTCCACCGCCAAGGGGTCAACGTTGTAGGGAACGGTTTAGAGGTAGTTGCTCAAACTCCCGATGGCATCATTGAAGCAATAGCTCACCAAAGCTCGCCGATTTACGGAGTGCAGTTTCGCCCTGAGCTGCTAGATGATACCGTTACTCAACGGGAAGTCCCGGATATGGGTCTTCTGTTTAGCTTCTTCCTGGGGAAGTGCCTAGCCGCCCATTAAGATTGCCAGCACCGCCTTCTGGGCGTGAAGCCTGTTTTCTGCCTCATCGAAGATAACCCCGGCGTGGGCGTCGAAGACCTCGGCGGTAATCTCTTCGCCTCGATGAGCCGGTAGGCAGTGGAGGACGATGGCATCTTTGGAAGCCAGCTTCATCAGCTCGCTGTTCACCTGGTAGTTGCCAAAAACTTCCTTACGGGTGCGCGCTTCCTCCTCCTGCCCCATGCTCATCCAGACATCGGTGTAAACCACATCGGCACCCAGGGCTGCTTCTTTGGGGTCTCGGGTGATGGTGAGTTTATCTCCCGCCAACTTAAGGACATCCGGGTGAGGTTCATACCCCTCGGGGCAAGCTACGGTTACCGTCATGCCCGAGATAACACAACCTACCACGAAGGAGTTACAAACATTATTACCGTCGCCAATATAGCAGGCCTTCAGTCCTTCCAGGTAGGCGAAGTTTTCGCGCACAGTCATGAGGTTAGCCAGGGACTGGCAAGGATGAGCGTAGTCGGTAAGGCCATTGACGACAGGCAAGCCGGAGTGGAGGGCTAAATCTTCTACCTCCTGCTGGGCGAAGGTGCGGATCATGATCCCATCGACATAGCGAAACAAGACACGGGCAGTGTCTTCCAGAGGCTCGCCGCGACTGATTTGCAGGTCGGCTGAGGAGAGAAAAAGAGCATGCCCTCCCAGCTGGTACATACCAGCTTCAAAGCTTACCCTGGTGCGGGTGGAGGACTTATTAAAGATCATCGCCAAGGTCTTACCGGCGAGAAGGCGGTGTTCAATGCCGTTTTTATGCTCGAACTTTAGCTGGTCGGCTTTGTTGAGGATTAAATTAATATCCTCCCGAGTGAGATCGGACATCTTTAAGAGGTTCTTCACGCTACTCCCCCCCTTCGTAATCCTGAAGGATCATGGTACCGATACCAGAATCGGTGAGCATCTCCACGATAATGGAATGGGATACTCTGCCATCTAAGATATGAGCTCGGGGCACCCCACGCCGGATGGCCTGGACACAGCAATCCACCATTTTTGCCCTCTCTCCGGCGATGACTCTTGATCGTAGCAACCGGCCAACCACCGAGAGGCGTAGCTCGGAGATCAGGGTTTGGTCGTCGGCCTCATTGTAGCAAATACCCACAGTATTGCTGAGCAGGATAAGCTTGGCAGCCTTCAAGGTTACTGCCAAGCGGGAAGCGGTATCGTTAGCATCGAGGAGCTGGCTGCTGCCTTTCTCCTGCCCTTGAGCCAGAGCAGCCACCACGGGAATATAGCCGCTTTGGATAAGGTCGGTGATGAGAGCGGGGTTTATCTCCTCGGCCAGGAAGAGCGAGCCATCCAATCCGGAGATGCCCACCGCCTTACCACCGGCAGCATTAATCAGGGAGGTTAGCTCTTTGTTGATCTTACCTGCCAGAACCATCCCTTTGGCTTCTGCCTGTTCCGAGGAGCCGTCAGCGGTGCTGGTGTGGGAGCCTCGCAAGCGATCTATAATCGTATCTACCTCCCCTTCGTCGCCATGGACGACCACCATGTGTACTCCTACCAGGGAGAGTAAGACTAAATCGGAAATAAGAGCCTCTCTCAGCTCTTGGGATGTGATAGCGTTGCCATCATACTTAACTACCACGGTCTTGCCAGCAAACGCTTTAATATAAGGTAAAGCTTCGGCAAGGACGGCAGCTCTTTCGCTGCTGTTCATAAAAATACCCCCTTCTTTTAGGTATAATATGCAGTATATCGCATATTTATACAAAAAGCAAGAGGGGTTTTTTTAGTTACTCGTTTTTTCGTGGCTGTATATAGCTGTGTAGGTTAACTTGCCGGCAAGCTGCTCTGACTTCATCAGCTGGATAGAGGTAACGGTTTCGTGTAAAGGGGTGGCTAAAGCCCCGGGGGGATAGGTGGTGCGCACTTGGCGTCCCAGGGTGATGTGGGGGGTGTAGCGCTCCTCCTCCAGGGAGAAGCCTGCTTCCCGGAGAGCCACCACCAGCTCTTGCTGCAGCTTTTGCAAGGGAGGGTGGGGTTGAAAGCCTGCCCACCAGATATCACCGTCGTTACGCTTAAAGCGACCGGTCTGATTAATCGTTAGCTCCAGGGGGTCAAAGGAGAGGCTAGCGATAGCTTCCCTGGCAGCAGCGGCTTCTCGGGAGTTGCACTCTCCTAAGAAGACCAGGGTGAGATGCAGGTTCTCCGGTAAGGTAAACCTTCCTTGGCTGGATTGCCTTTGGATTTCCTGTGCCAGCTGCAGAAGCTGCTGTTTCACCTCATGATTAAAGTTTAGAGCCACAAAAAGACGCATGGCTTACTACCTCTTTTAGATAATGTACTCATAATTTTTGACACTACTTTGGGATACTCCTGCTTTTAGCCTTAGCCAAAAACGAAGGAAAAGGATGGCTTTGGCTGGAAATACACTGGTGTCGTGGAAGCTGTAGAAGGTGGTG
>WREE01000059.1 GCA_009779515.1 Symbiobacteriaceae bacterium | reverse complement strand
GGGAAGTTGTAGTGCATGGTGACACAAGCCGCAATGACACCGTTGTCGAGCAGCTCTTCCATCAGTTGATGCTGGCTGGCTTCATCGGGAGCTTCATAGGTAGTAAGACCGCTGTTGTTAGCTGGACCGATGAGACATATTTCTAGCTCGGGGTTTTGTTTAGCAGCTAATAAGGCTCCCCGGATGATTTCGTCGGCACCATGCTCGGAACCTAAAACGGTAACCGCTACTTTCAGGGTGCTTCCCAACCGCCCTGTCTCCAGAGCATCGGCTAGGTCGCTGAAGATAGCTCCGATGGTTTGTTTAATATAATTATTTTCCATAAGCTAAATCCTCTAGGCGAGCAGGGTAGCAGCAAAAGAGCGCAGTGCCTCAGCAATAAGAACACGCACTTCATCTTTGCTGACCCCTTCTTGGGCGGCACCCTGACCGTGATTATGCTCCATGACAAAGGAAACTCCATCGAAAAGATTGGTCATCCGCCCCAGGAAGAGGGAGCCTTTACCGATAATCATAGTGTTGTTAAGTTCCTTAGCCAACATCATGGTGCGAGCATGTCCTAAGAAGGGAACGCCGGAAGGGATATGCCCTTGGGTAGGTGCAAAACCAGGCATGCCATGCTTTTCGCCAAAGCTATTAACTTCCGAGCGATCGATCATCCCTTTCATGGCGGCTAAAGCAGCTATCATTTTGTAGTTAGCCAGGGGGACATCGCCAGCCCCAGCAGGGACGGTTATTTCCGGGTTCTGCATTTCGGCGGAGTACATTTGCACTTGGGGGATGGTAAGGCCTACAGACTGTAGCGGGTCTAGTACCAAAGCTTGCATTACTGCCTGAGGAGCCGAACCGGAGCCGATAAGATGCCGTCCCACTATATCGGTGCGGATGATAGGGTTAAGGCCATCATCGGCACTAACAAGAAAAGCAAAGGCGCCAATGACATCCTCCAACAGTGGGAGGTCCTTTTTCACATGGTCGCGACCGTTCATCCCCAGCTTGGCTGTGGCACCACCGGCCAAGACGACGACATTTTGGTAAACCCCTGCCTGGACTAAAGCCGCCGCGGTAACCAAGGCATGAACCGGAGCCGCACAAAAACCGCGCATATCAATACCGGTAGCCCGCACAGCTTGTACCATTTCTCCTATAGCTTTGGCGAAGTTGCCGCCGCCTCGTTGGTTCATATCGCCGCACGCTTCTTCCGAACACTCGATGAGGTAGTCTATCTCCTGAGGAGCAATGTTGTTTTTCGCCAACAGATTTTTCAAAGCAATGGTGGCAGTAGCTTTAGCCACCAGATTCTCGGTCATAACGTGAGCGGTGAGTGCCTGGTCGTATTCATGGGCACGCTTGACACAACCTACCAAGTTAAATTGGTAGTAGAGAGGCTCGGCGTGAACTTCGTTGATTTGGTGGTTTATTTCTGCTTGGGTGGCACTTTTTCCCAGACGCCCCAAATCAAAGTCGTTGATTAAGGGGTGTTGCTGGAGTTTAGCGGTAATAGCTGTGTGAAAACTTTCTTCCAGCATAACTAAATCAAAAGCATCGCTGATTTTGAGCCATCCCAGAAGCTCATCTTCCGGCATGATCTCTCCAAAAGCACCAAAGCGAGAAGCTCCCGGTAGAGGGTTTTCATACCAAGGTTTAGCCGCTTCATTTAACGAAAAGGGGGTAGCATTGCCGATAAAAACCTGATTTGGGGGGTAAGCCAGGCAAGCATCGAACTCCCGCAGGTGTTGGGGAAGCTTTTTTAAATAATCAGAATCGGGGTTAGCGTAGCGTTCGCCACTTTGTGTCGTCCCCATATGGATCAGCATTTGGGGAGCATGGATTAAGGCATAAGCAGCGCCTTTGAGAACAGGCAAGGGCATGTGTAGTCCTCCTTTGGAAAAAATGGGAGCCAAAACGGCTCCCATTATGATATTGGGGTATGTAAAACTGCTGAGGATACCTACTCCTCAAAAACCGTCTGGAGGTGAACTTCGGTCTGGAGCGCCTTGAGGGCACGTTCCACCAGACGACGCCGCAAGTTCTTCTCGTCAGCCGGAGTGAGGGTGGGGTTACCTAGAGGGTGAGGAATGGCTACGGTGGGAACAATGCGATTGGCGCCCACCGTGAGGGAGATAGGAACTACCGTACACATATGGACTACGGGAATGCCGCATCGCTCGATCTCTTTAACCATCGTTGCACCGCAACGAGTACAGGTGCCTCAGGTAGAGGTAAGGATGACAGCGTCGACCCCCGCCTCCTTAAGTTCGGCACCGATGGCAGCAGCATACTTTTTAGCATTAGCAACGGAGGTGCCATTACCTACGGTAGCATAATAGAGATTGTGTAGCTTGCCGATAACGCCGGCAGCTTCCATTTCCCTCAGGACATCCACCGGGAGGACGCGGTCGGCATCCAGGTTAGCGTAGACCGGATCGTAGCCACCATGAGCGGTTTGGTAGGTATCGGCGGTAAGATCGGTGACACCAGTGATGTCATAACAGCCAAAGCGAGAGGCTGAAGAGGATTCAATGCGATCGGGGTTCCCCTTGGGGACAATACCCCCAGAGGTGACCAGAGCAATAGTAGCTTTGCTCATATCGAGAATATGAGGGTTGGGAGCTACTCTATCGAACTCCGGCATGGGATATTCGGTGACAAAAGGTTCACCTTTGATTTTCGCCAAGAGCATGTCGACAGCTCGCTTGGAGCCGCGCTCGGTATGGAAATAGTTTTGGCGTAAGCCACGGGAGATATACCCTTCGCTCTTGGGGTCGCCTAACGGCTCACCAGCTACCAGCTTCTTCGCCAGGGTGACCATAGGTGGTATTGCCCGGCGCATATCGGCAGCAGAGTTGCCCGTTTCCACAATGTAGGTGTATTTACGGTAGCCGTCTACCCCAGGGCTTTCAATATACATACCTGTTACCGTAGGAATGGAGAAGGTCTCCCCTACAGCTTTGCAGACCCCCCCGCAAGCCATACCGTAACGACCGGCATTAAAAGCAGGTCCGGCGATGAGCAAGTCGGGTTTGTATTGCTCCACCAGCTTAAGGATTTCGGCAGTGGCACTTTCCAGGTTTTCGTTAAAATAGTTGTCACCACAGATGATGGTAGCAATAATATCGCCATCTTCGCCTAGAGCGGCTTTAATAGCCAGCCCTGGCCCTACGGCTTCTTCTTTAACCTGCACCGGGACATCGGCTTTATCTTCGCCGCCAATACCGCCGTAGAACTGGTTGAGGTAATGCAGGACACGGATTTTCTTCATACGTAGTTTCCCCTCCTTAGCAAGGTTACCCCTGCTAGAACTTGGAGTATTGCACGCGGATGGAGCTGACTTCTTTTTGGATGGCTTCGACATCCAAAACCATTTCCATCATGCCTATCTGTTCTTCATAGACTGCGGCATCGCACTCGGACTTAATTTCATTTTCCAGCACATGATACACAGCGAGTCCCAACGAGACTCCTGCCAAAGGACCGGCAAAGGTCGGATCTCCGGCGGTAACAGTTTCCGCTGCCAACCCGGCAGCTTCCGCTTCTGCTCCACCCAGGATGACCAGGATATTCTCTGCGCCTAAGCTGGCAGCGAACTCCTTAATCCTAGCCTGATTTTCCAGGTCCATGGCTCCTGCAGCCGTTCAGACGAAGCATTCCGTGGTGGAGAAGACAATCTCCGCCCCGGCGGTCTTGACGGCTTCTTCTATGGCGCCACCGGGAATTCCATCCCGGTCGCCAAGAACGATAACCTTCTTACCTTTGAGCAATTATTAACACCTCATTTGTTAGGATTAGTTTACACTTCCCGCGCCGTTAGGGTAAAGTAGCCCAACTCGCTGTTGACCCCAGTGATAACTTGGATTTCGGCGATGATGGAGCCATCGGGTTGCAATGAACCAGCCCAGCCACCGGCAATAACGTCGGCGACCCTGGGGTGTCCTATAACTTTCGCCATAGGTGGCAACACGATAACTTCGTTGGCATTACCAGCAGTGATAACGGCGTTGGCTAAGGGGTTAGCATCTGCCAGGGACTGGGAGGCACCGTCACGACCGGCGTATTCGTCAGTTACCAAAACAGTTTTTATGCCCTTGTTTTCAATTTTAACGCAGTTCATCATTAAGTCGGCGTCGGGGTTACCAAAGCCTTCTTCGGAGATGATAACCGCATCGGCGCCCAACATTTCCACCAACTTAGCGGTGTAGTTGGAAGAGCGCTCTTTGTCGGCAAGGGTAACATTCTCATTGGTGATGACCACACCCAGGAAGTTCAGGTCGGTGCCGTGGCGGTCGTAGAGATCCTCGATGATGGGGTTGTTGCAGTGGACAATGGTGGGGTTCTTGTCGCAGGCAGAGACACAGTTCCCACTGACGATAGCCCCGTCGAAGACTTCCGTAGGCGAGATGAGGGTAGGAAGGATCCTTTTGGCATCTACACCATAAACATAGGTGTCGTGGAGCAGGCCTTGGGTCTGCAGCATATAGACAAAGACGACCTTCGGCAGGTTGGGGTAGCGCTTGACTCCTTCGATGAAGGGAAGGTGTTCGTACTTCTTAATCTCGCAAGGAGTAACTTGGCGTCCTGCTTCCGCTAAGTAAGCAGCAGCTTTGAAACCGATGTTACGGACAGAAGCTTCATGGTCGTGCTGGAGAACGCCTTCCTTAGGCTCAGCGACAATGACTACGTTGAAGAGTTTGGAGAAGGGGGTGTAATCGGCGCCGGGACCACTCATGTCGATAATCCCTTCCTGGAAGCCCACGATATTCCCGCTGGTAACTACGGCACAGCCAGAGAGGACATGGGTGCGTCCAGTACCGACCATTTCGACTTTGCCCAGCATACCGGGGAAAATGTTACCCGGTCCTTCAACCTTGACTCGCGGCTCGATGACATCCTTCACTGGGATAATCCGGGTGGAGTCGCCCGGTTTTGCCAGTTCAACATCGATGCTTTGAATACGTTCATCGCCGGACAAGGCTGCGATAAGCTCTGCCTTATCCACATAGAGCACGTTGTTCTCGATCTTGGTTGCACTACCAAACTGTACATCCTTGATCTTAATGATTCCGAGTTCCAATTGCATCAGTTTTCACCTCCGTTGTTTGGGGCAAAACGTTTTACCAAACGGCTTTGCTCCCATGGAAACTACAGGAGCTTGGCTAACTCTGCCCGGATATTGGCTTCAGTAGCGGTTTCGGCGTTAAGTTCCACCAGCTTCTGACCGTCTTTGACAAAGAAAAAGGTAGGGATACCCATAACCTTCTGAGCGATGCAAAGACGACGGTTTTCCAGGGTATTAACCTTGCAGAACTTTACTTTCCCTGCATATTCTTCAGCCATAGCTTCCACCAGGGGGAGCAAGGCCATACAAGGCTCACATTTGGGTGACCAGAAGTCCACCAGGACGGCGCCTTGGTGTTCAAAGACTTCAGCATCGAAGTTGTCTCTGTTTAGTTCAATCAAGCTATTCACCTCCTTTAAAGGAATAATAAAACTTTACTTAAGGGTTTGCTCTACTTGGGCTAAGTCGACGACGCCGTCCCAGCGAGCGACGATAGCGCCATCTTTGTAGATGACCACCGCCGGGATTTCGCTAATGGCGCATTTTTTACTGATACGTAGGTTACGGTAGGTGTCAATTTTCACCAGTTTTACAGCACTGCCGTAAGGCTCCAGGAGCTTCTCCAAAGCTACATTCATATCCATGCTCTCGGGGCGAGTGGGGTTCCAAAAAGCTACCACCACAGGTATCTTTTGGTGGAGAACCATCTCGGCAAACCCTTCTTCTTCGTGGATAAACTTTTCGGCAGCCGTAGCAGCAATAGCTCCATCGGCAGCGGCGGTAATAACTTGGCGCAGGAACTTTTGACGGCAATCACCTATGGCGTAGACGCCATCTAAGTTGGTTTCACAAATTTCGTTAGCCTCAATATAACCTCTGCCGTCCATAGCAATGACCCCTTTGAGCCACTCGGTTTGTGGCACCATACCGACAAACATAAAGACGCCATTGGTTTCCATAGGGGTAAGTTCTCCGCTTTTGATATTTTTCAGGACAACCCCTTCCACAATCCCATCGCCAGTTATTTCGGCAATAGTGGAATTCCAGATCCATTTCATTTTAGGGTTGTTGAAGGCGCGCTCCCGTAGAACCGGAGTACAATCCAACGTTCCTTCATCGTGAAGGACAATAACGGTAACAGTTTCGGCGAACTTGGTAAGATACATACCCTCTTCGATAGCGGAGTCACCAGAGCCAACCACGATGATATCTAACTCGGTAAAGAAGTCGGCATCGCAGGTAGCACAGTAGGAGACACCTTTGCCACGAAACTTACGCTCACCGGGGACGCCTAGCTCTCGCGGTTGGGCACCAGGAGCCAAGATGATGGCTTTGGCGTTGTAAGTATGCTCGAGACCGGAAACTACGCGGGTATCTCCTTGAACAGAGATAGAGGTAATTTCATCTTTGATAAACTCGGCACCAAACTGTTTGGCATGCTCCACCCAGACTTCCATTTCACTGGGACCGGAAGCGTGGGGTGAGCCAGGGTAGTTTTCCCATTCAGCAGTAGTGGCTATCTGTCCGCCGGGACGATTTTTTTCAATAACCACGGTGGAAAGCTTAGACCTGGCACCATAGATAGCTGCCGCCAGACCTCCCGGACCGCCACCTACAATCACCAGGTCATAATCGTAATGAGCCATGCAAATCAACCCCTTAAAATAATGTGTGACTACTAAAACCAAGGCTTCTAAATTGGTCACAGCCAAAAGCCTCTTTAGCGGTACTTAAGGCTCTCCAAACCGCTTTGAAGCAAAGAGAAGTCGATGGTGGCAAAATCTGCTAGGACTTCGCTGCTCCAGGAGGGAGGTTCGCGGTTACCCTTAAGCTGCCGGGTGAGCTGTAAGGCGTTTTCGATAATTTGTAAGGAAGGGTAGTCTAACTGTGCACCAGGAGTTGCCGATACCGCTACTGATTTGTAAGGAGTTATATGGGGTTTGACACTCCCGGCTAAGGGATGGGTGATGAGTATATGGTTTTGGTGTACCAAGTTGCGTACCCGGGTTAGTATTTGCTCGAGATCCTCGTTAAAATAAATGGCGCCTTCCAGAGGAGTTACCTGGGAGTTGTTGGTAATTATTAATAATTTGCTGATGGTTAACACCTCTTACCGGCAGTTTTGTAGGGTTGTGAGAGCCCCCATATAGCAACGTAAGGCGTAAAAAAGGCGCAAAAGCACTACGCCCTGCGCCATCTCTGTCTTTAGTAACCTGAGAGCTTTGCCCCTTCGGTGCCTTTGGCGCCTAGTGATATGATGTAAGCAGCAAAAGATTACGCCAAGGTCTTTCCAGAGTGCTGTCCGCCACACGGTCCTTAAACCTGAGAGATTTCACCCACGAGAAGGCTTCATGGATGTTGCTCCTTCGGTGGCACACCTTATGGTATGCACTCTCCCGCCTGCTTCTACCAGCATTACTATTTATTTACGGCTAGTTTCGCCACAGTTAAACCCATTTCCTTCATGAAAAAATAAATTTTCCAGCACTTAGCGTATAGCTACACAAATGGGGGGGGATTGCATAATCACGGTTGTTTGGTTAGGGTTAAGTCCGATAATAGCTTCCAGGCCACTTAACAGGTTGTCGTAGCACCAAATATATTGCAACCTGGTCAGCCTGGTAACTTCGAAAGTGGTTAATAGGTTACGGGAACAGTTAAGTGAGACCAACGTCGTAGGTAAAGAAGGTAAACTGGTCAGCAGGTTGCGAGAACAATCCAGCTGTATAGTGCGGTAGCTTAAGTCAGGTAAGGCGATGAGCCGGTTACCGCTGCACTCCAAATACTCCATAGCTGTAGCTGTAAGAGAGGGAAGTTTGGTTAAAAGGTTATAGCCACAACTAAGATCGTTGAGGCATGAAGGCAAGAGGGGAAGCTCCCCTAAGAGGTTATGGCTGCAATAGAGGGCATTTAACCCCTTATAACCTCCGGTGGTGGTTAAAGCTGACAGAGGGGGAAGCTTGGTTAGTCGGTTGTTGTTGACGATTAATTCAAACAGAGACCTGGGGAGTGGGTTAGGTAAACTCTCCAACCGGTTGTAGGAGGCATGGAGGATCATAAGAGTGGAAGGTAAGGGGGGAAAAGCCGTCAGTTGGTTGCGAGCACAGAATATCCCTTCCAAGGGTAGATGGGCTAAAGGGGGTAGCTCCGTCAGCCAGTTATCGTTGCAGACAAGTTCCTGAATGCGCATCCCTGCCGGTAAAGGAGGCAGGGTGATCAATAAGTTTTCGCTACAATCCAGGGAGGCTAAAGATGACACCAGGGAAGGGAGTTCGGTCAAGCGATTACCGCGGCAGTCTAAAGAAACCAAACCGTAAGGTAAAATTGGCAGCTGACTTAGCAGGTTGTTCGAACAATCCAGCCAGAGCCAGGTAGCTTCATTACTTAAGCTATACGGAAAATCGGTGGGTAAACTCGGGAGGTTGGTTAGTTGGTTAAAAGCACAGTTTATATGACGCAAACTCTGGGGTAGCTCCGGCAGCGAAGATAATTCGCACCCATCCACCCGTAGAGATACCAGCTTAGCTGGTAAAAGGGGTAACTCTGTTAAAGGGTTGTAGCTACAGTCGAGATAGGTTAAATTAACTGGTAGTTGAGTAAGAGAGGTTATTTGGTTTTCCCGGCAGCACAAAACGGTAAGAGTATCCGGCAGGTTAGGGAGCTCGCCGATAAAGTTACGGTTACAGCTAAGCTCTATGAGACCAGCGGGAAGCGTCCCCAGCTCGGTAAGAGCGTGGTTGTCCAGATAGAGAAGCTCTAAATTAGGCAAGTGCTGCAGACCCCTGAGGTCTCGAATAACTTCTCTCTCCTCTATTTCTCCTTCCTTTTCCAGATCACTGACAATAATAAGGCCACTGTAGGAAAAATAGAGATGGGTCACGGTAGCTAACTCTGTATCCCAAAGAGGAGCGCCTGGGGCTTTGTCCAAATACTCGTAAATTAGCCCCTTAAAAACCGGATCGTGAAAATCACCACTGACATCCACCGGCTCGGCCCCTGCTACCACTCTGTTGCCGGATATTAAAGCCACCAGCAGGAAGGCTAAAAACATTTTTTTCATTATTTTACCACCGCTATGGCCTCTTGCATACGCTTAAAGGTTTGGCTATCTAAGGCTTCGTAACGAACTTCCGAAGGGTATAAGGCTCCGCCAAAGGTAATGGCAGGGTTCCCCAAAGGGGAAGAGTCCCCTCCCCAACCCATGGGCGCGATATGAACTTGGGTGGTACCTGTGTTCCGAATAAACTCCTGGATATTGTATTCATCTAAACCTGCTCCTGGTAAAACTTCCATACGGCTGCCGGCTTGCTGTATGAGCTGCTTAATTAAATCTTGAGCGTGGAAAACATTAGGTTTTTGCCCACTGGTTAGAACACGCTTAACTCCTAAGCGAATTAATGTCTCTAAGGCTTCACAGGGATCGGGGGTTAAGTCGAATGCCCGGTGGAAAACTGCTTCCCGGCTGCCAAGAGCTGCCACCATAGCGGCAGTACGCTCTTCATCAATACGACCATCTGGCTGTAAAAAACCAAAGACTACTCCTGCGGCACCGGCATTCACGAAGATGGCGGCATCTCGCAGCATAGTAGCAAACTCCCCTTCAGAGTAGCACATCCCCCCATAGCGGGGACGCACCATGGCTATGAGGGGTATATTTATCCGCTCTCGACACTCCTGCAGGGTGCCCAGAGAAGGGGTTAACCCTCCTAAAAAAAAGGCGCTATTCAACTCTATCCGGTCTGCTCCTCCCGCTGCCGCTTTAAGAGCATCGTCTAGGGAGCCACAGCAGACTTCCACCAAAATACTTGACATACCATTTCCTCCGTAACCATCTTACTTGAGATAAATCTTTCCCTGGGTTCCTGCTATGACCCTACCGATACAACTAAACTCTACCTGGTGACGGACAAAGCCAGCCTCTAAAGCTATAGCTTCCCTGGCAGGAAGAGCCAGCAACAACCCTCCAGAAGTCTGAGGGTCTACCAAGAGGTCGCTGAGCCAAAGAGGTAGATCCTCTAAGCCAACACAGTGGGCAGCCACATGGGAACGGTTGCGATAGGCACCCTGAGGTACAATGCCCATTTCGGCCATTTGGCGCGCACCAGGTAGGATAGGTACTTTCTGAGCTTCGATTTCAAGGTCATAGCCACTAGCTACTGCTAATTCTAAGAGATGCCCCAACAAACCAAAACCGGTAATATCAGTAGCGGCGCTCACTTTAAGGCCGTAAGCGGCTGCGGCAGCAGCTTGATTAAGGGTTGCCATGTTGGTGGTTAAAAGGGAGGCTTCCGGTGCTGCCAACAGCTCCCCTCGTAGCGCCAGGTTCATCACCCCACTGCCAAGAGGTTTGGTGAGATACAGCAAATCCCCCGGTTTGGCCCCGGAGTTACACCATATTTCCTCAGGATGAACCTGCCCAAGCACGGCTAAACCATACTTGGGTTCCTCATCGACAATGGTATGCCCCCCGGCGATAATAGCTCCACTTAAATGGACGGTGTCAGCGCCGCCTCGCAAAATTTCTGTTAACACATCAGGAGAGAGACAATCGGGAAAACAAACTATATTTAACGCCAACAAAGGCT
>WREE01000058.1 GCA_009779515.1 Symbiobacteriaceae bacterium | reverse complement strand
TAGAACCGGTTAAACCATTCCTGGATAATGGCGCTATCTTGGGTGTGAGCTAAGGCCAAAGAGAGGAGGAGGCGGGCTTTATAGGGGTTTAAGGTACCGGCACCGATAGCTTGTCGTTCACCTCGGTTCCAACCACGCACCATACCACTGCCAGTACGGGTGGCGAGGACAATTTTAACTCCAGCTGCTGCGGCACGTTGCAAACCAGGGGTCATCCCGGGGGTAGTAGCTCCGCCACCTGCTGCAGCAACCACAATTCCCTGAGCACCGGCGGCAAGATAAGCATCAATGGCTACGGAGTCATTGTCGATATGAGTAGTCACTAAATCGACTCGGGGGAGTTGGTTCACCGCCATGATATCAAAGGGGGTGTCGAAAGTGTGTTGGCGCTGACTGGTGCGATAGTAGTCGATACGGTCGCCGGTGAGCACTCCCAAAGGCCCTAACTCCCGACTGACGAAAGTATGCACCCGCTGGGCGTGAGACTTGGTTACATCCCGAGCGGCATGGATTTCATCGTTCAAAACCACCAGCACCCCACGGCCGACGGATTCCGGATGGATAGCCGTGCGGACAGATGCCAGAATATTAGCGGGGCCGTCGGCGGAGATGGCGGTGGAGGGACGCATGGAACCGGTGACCACAATGGGTTTGGCCGATTTGACGCTAATATTAAGAAAGTAGGCCGTCTCCTCCAAAACATCAGTGCCATGGGTGACAATTGCTCCGCAGATATGCTCTTGCGCTAAAACTTCCGTTAGCCGCTTAGCCATATTGATGAGGTGCTGGTTAGTCAAACCGGAGGAGCCCAGGTTGGAGAATTGTTCGGCTTCGATTTGCACCATATTTTCTAAGCCAGGGACAGCCTCCAGCAGCTCTTCGACAGATGCCATGCCGGGACGGTAGTCGGTGGAGCGGGTGGGGTCGGAACCTCTGCCAGCGATAGTTCCTCCGGTAGCCAACATGGCAATGGTGGGTAATGACATCACAGTTGCGCCTTGCGGCGCTCCCTCCCTTCGTGTTTTTACTATTTGGACGAACAGCTCCGCCTTAAATGGGGAGAGTGAAAAATTATTAGGTTATGGTACCATGGATCTTAAGGTTACAAGGGACTAACGCAAATTAGGCATGCCCAAAAGGGGGATGAGAACAAGAAGAAAAAGCGGTTGATGCCACAAGTAGATGGTGAAGGAATGGCGACCGATAAACTGTAACGGTTTTGTCCAGAGCCATTCCGGGGTTAGGGAGGTGCGACCACGAGGAGCATAGACTTGCGCGTAAGTCCAGATGCCCATAAGGTAGGGTGCCAAGTAAGGAAAGAGGGGGATGTAGTCCAAGGTATCAAACCCCGGGTAAGAGAAGCCGAAGGGTAAAAACCAGAAAGTCGCTACAGTAGTCCCTCTGGCCAAAATGCCCAACAGCAGAAAGAGAAGGGAGATGCCGGGTAGCAGTGCAAGGGGGAGACGGCGCCACAGGGGGGTGAGTAGCATAGCGGTAGCGAGAAAGTGCAAGGTACCGAAACGGATATAAAGAGTAGGCATAAGAAAGCGAGTGACCAGGGTAAAGAGGAAAGCGGCGGCAGCTACCCGCCAGCCGTTGCGAGTAGGGTTCCTGCTAAAGCCTGAAGAGATACCGGAAATAAAATAAAAGGAAGCGGTGAAAATCCAGGAAGGAGGGAAGCGTATGGTAAAGGGGTTGAAGGCGATACCGTATAGCGAGAAAAGGACGTAGGTGTAATGAAACCATACCATATAGATAATATTAACCCCTCGCCAGGCATCTATCTCCCAGACGCGTTGAGCTTTAGGAAGGTTACTTATGAGCATCACCTTACTTTAGCCATAGACTTTTACCTATTACATTCGCTTTCCTTAAGCGTCCTTCCTGCCCGGAAAATAATCCTCTGTTGCCAAAGGAGGTCTTTAACCTTGGTAAGCGGTCATACTAAGAATCATAGTTTTTATACTCGATATAGCGCCATGGTAAAGCCGAAGGTAGCACCTTCCCCGGAGCGGCTTTCCACCCAAATGGTTTCCTGATGAGCTTCCACCAGAGAACGGACAATAGCTAAGCCTAGCCCAGTCCCTTTGCTGCTACGGGAACGGTCAGCTTTGAAAAAGCGATCCCATATATAGGGTAAATCCTCGGCAGCGATCCCTGGTCCTTGGTCGCTGATTTCTATTTGCAGCTTAGCACCCTCCTCCTCCCCTTGAGGAGCAGTACGCACCCGAATAACCCCCTGGTTAGGGGAAAAGCGGGTGGCATTGCTGAGCAAGTTGAGTAAGATTTGTCCTAAGCAATCCGGGTCGCAATATAGCAAAGGAGCTTCTGGAGATAGTTCCAGCTCCCAGTGGAGATCCTCGCGACCGGCAGCGGAAGTAGCTTGTAAGATAATACTCTGCAGCATGGGGCGTAGCTCCACCACTTCGGGATACAGCTCCATCTGCCCGGATTCAAAATGGGAAAGGTCCAGCAGCTCCCGGATCATCCGCGTTAAGCGGATACACTCTTGATGTATAATGTTCAAATAGCGCTCTTGCAGCTCCGGGGGGACGGTCTGGTCGAGAATGCCCTCCACAAAACCTTGAATTGAAGTGAGGGGGGTGCGGAGCTCATGGGAGACATTAGCCACAAAAACCCGTCGCTGCTCTTCCAACTTAGCAGCTTCCGTTATATCTTTGATAATCGCAATTTGCCCGCTTAACCCTCCCGCTCCGTCACTGAGAGGAGAGGTTGCCACCGAAAGAACATGCCCTTCCTCTTCAATATTGTTGCTTTGGGGAAGGAGGGAGCTGCTGGTGAGAAGCTGGGTGATACTCTTGGGTAGGGGTAGTTCACCTAAAGGTCGTCCTAAAGAGCCAATTAAATCTAGATGTAAATAGTTAGCTGCCGAGGGATTGAGGAGTAAAACCCGTTGCTGATCATCGGTAGCAATAACTCCCTCGGTAAGAGCGAAGATAAGGTTGCGTATACGGTCTCGCTCATCTTTCAGAGAGCGGACACTCACTTCCAGGGAGACAGCCATGAGGTTGAAGCTTCGCCCCAACTGCCCCAACTCATCATCACGCTCTTCGGTAATACGGGTGGCGTACTCCCCTCGTGCCATACGTAGGGCAGCATTGCTCATCCGCTGTAAAGGCTGGCTTAAAGAGTGGGCAGTGAGCACCGACATGAGCATGGCAAAGAAGCTAACTATTAAAGGCATAACTCGCACTTGCTGCCGGGCAATAAGAGCAGTGGTGGTAAGAGCTGCCAGAGGAACCTGAAGATAGAGAGCACCAAAGAAGACTTGCTGCTCCATGAGAGGAGAACGCGCGGTCACATGTATAGGCGAAGCCAGAGTGATGGTACCTTGTTCCCGCCTGGTTATTTGCTCTCCGGCGGCTAATGATTGGTAGTCTTCATCGCTGATCCGCTGCCGTAACAAAAGGTTTCCGTAGTCCACGCTGGAAACACGAATAACCCCGTTGCGATCAACCACATAGATTTGACCGCCTAACAGGCTTTCCAAAATAATAACATTATTTTGCATTTCCGCATAGGTAATCCGCCCACTGAGATAGAGTTGGACAGTGGGACGCACCTTTGCCATTTTGCTGATAAGTTCATCTTCCGCCAGGTTAACCAACAGGTTTTCCATTTGCTGCGGCATAAGCATAATGATCGCCAAGGCCGAAATGGTCAAGGTTACGAGAAAGCTGAGAAAAAAGCGGGTAAAGAGGCTCTTGGGGCGCCACCCACTAAAATGTGACATGAGTTACTGCACCTCAAACTTGTAGCCTTCTCCCCAGATGGTCCTGATAGACCAGCCTACAGCGGGAACCACGCTGAGTTTTTGGCGTACCCGTTTAATATGGACATCTACCGTGCGAGCGTCACCGAAGTACTCGTAACCCCAGACACTCTGGAGCAACTGCTCTCGGGTAAAAAGACGGTTGGCATGACGGGCTAAGTGCCAAAGCAGCTCCGTCTCTTTAGGGGTTAAGGTGATGATGTGCCCTTCTACCTGCACAATCCATTGGGTAAGGTTAAGGTACAGGTTGCCCCGGCGAATCTCCTCCTGGCTGCCGCTATCCCGTTCAGCCATACGTCGCAGTACCGCTTTCACCCGTGCGACAACTTCCCGGGGTGAAAAGGGTTTGGCGATATAATCATCGGCGCCCAGGTCTAAACCGGTAACCTTATCGATCTCTTCCCCTTTAGCCGAAATCATGATAATGGGGGTAGTAAGACGCTCCCGCAGCTCCTGGCAGACCTGGAAACCGGAACGTCCCGGGAGCATAATATCCAAGAGTATCAGAGCAGGTTTGTGTTGCAGCGCTAAAGCTATGGCTTCATCGCCATCCGCGGCGTGGATAACCATATACCCTTCCTTGCTTAGGTAGAGATGTAAAAGTTCCCTGATGTGCTGGTCGTCATCAACAACTAAGACCGTATGCATACAATGTCTCCCCCTTCGAGGTAAAGCAGTTAGGTTAGCTAGGTTAATAAGACTATAACATATGAAGAAAGGGGAAGTAAATGTATCGTCAGGCTAAAAAAGTTAAGTTCAAACAATATTCATATACCCAGGGAAGGAAAGGAGGGGGGGTTTGGCTAAAATAGAGGGCATAACAAAGCCCGATGCAATTCTAAAGTCGAAACAGGGTATATCCCAAGGAGGTTACCGGCAATGAAAGGTTTGTTTAAGAAACCCCGTACTGTTAACGATGTTCTTTTCTATCTGGTTATCCTTGCCGTCATCGGTGGAGCATCTTGGTGGGGTTGGAACCGCTACCAGTCTTGGCAGACTGTCACCGGTTACACCTATATAACCACCACCCTACGTCCTACCACCATCCAGGATGCCATCAGTGGCTCCGGCAATCTTACTGCCAACGATACGGCCAAAATCAGTAATGCTGCCACCGGTAAAATTGAGGAGATTATGGTGCGAGACGGAGAGTATGTTAGCAAAGATCAGCCACTCTACCGCCTTTCCAACGCCTCGGTAGAAACTAATAGGCAGCAAGCTCTCTTAGATTTAGCTACGGCGCAAACTACCTACGACCGCCTTTTGTTACAGAATAGCTCCTCGGCAGGACAGATGCACGATGCTCAGCTGAAAATAGATCAGCGGCAAAACGCCTTGGATGCGGTGCAAACCAGTCGCACCAACCTCAGGCTCTACGCTGCCGAGGGGGGAACCATTACTGATGTTAACGTGCGGGTAGGAGATACTCTCTCAGCCAACACTGCTCTTTTTGGCTTCTATAACCAGGCTAAGGAGAACGAGGTGGAGTATCAAATTCGGTTGCAGCAGGCTAAAGCCACTCTGGACGCTCGAGCAAAAGATTTAGAAAAGCTCACGGTGAGTGTCGATTTTTCCGGAGTGGTTAGCGATCTTTCCGTAAAACCGGGAGATACTGTCCTGGCTAACGACCTCTTACTTACCGTTCAGGAGCCTCTCCGCCTGGCCAATGCCACTTCCAGCGATACCATCCTGCGCCTTCAGCAGGCGGAGCTTAACTTAAGCAACCGCACCAAAGAGTTGGAATACTTGCAGGTAACCGCTCCTGCTACCGGTATGCTCTCGGGTTTAAACTCCAAGCCGGGAGATAATGTTACTACCGCTAGCAGCCTGGGAACCATCAACGATAACCGTCAAGTTATCGTCCGAGTCAATGTTCCTCAGTCTTTTATTAACGGGGTCGCCTTAGGTAATAAAGCCTCAGTGATGATCAACAACAGCGCACGCACTTACCAAGGTGTCGTGACCGATATTACCCCCACCGGCACCTTGGATAGCGCCAGTTATGCTATAACTTACCCGGTGGAGATTACTATTGATAACGACGGCACTTTGCTGGCAGGGATGAGTGCTCTGGTAGATATTGCCAGCTCCGATGCCACTTTCCGAGCCGTCAACTCTTTGCGGGGTACCTTGGCTAACGATGTCACCAAAATGGTGCAGCCTAAAGTTAGTGGGGAAATTCTGGAGCTGTATGCGAAAAATGGTGACTGGGTTCTCGAAGGACAAGTCATAGCTTTACTTAAAAACGACAGCTTGGATCTATCTTATCGCCAGGCTCAGGAAGATTTAAAAAAGCTGATGCAGGACGAATTTAGAGCTCCGGCAATTGGCAGGGTTACCTCAGTGCAAGTGAGTAACGGTTCTACAGTTACCCCGGGGCAGGTTTTGGTAACTTTGCAGAGCGATGCGGTGGAAGCAGCATATGCCTCGGCGAAAAACGAATATGAAAAGCTGCTAAGACGCGAGACGGCCAACACCGATATCCGCAACCGCACGGGAGGAACTCTGGAAGCTATCTATGTGGCAGCGGGGGATACCATAGTTCCCGGGCAGCTTCTGGCAGAGCTTTCCAGTAATGATATTATTTATCAGGAAGCCAGAGCCTTAGCCGATTTGGAGCAAGCTAAAGCGGAGTTGCAAGCCCTGCTCTTAAACACCTCGGCAGGGGAGTTGGAGCTGGCACGCTTGCGGCTGGAGCAAGCCAAACTAACCCTGGACAACCGCAACAAACAGGTAGAGGACTTAACTATTAAAGCCCTTATCTCCGGAGTGGTGAACTTGAGCCCCAGCCGCACTTGGACAGTAGGAGACGAATTTACCGATGCTGGAACCATTATTGGCACCATCTACGACTATTCGGCTTTTAAGCTAACGATAAATGTCGACGAGTTGGAAATCCCCAAGATTCAGATAGGGAGCGAAGTTGTAGTTACGGTAGATGCCTTCCCCGGTAAGTTTTACCCGGCTAGGGTTACCCTTATCTCCAACGAAGGAACTGTGGCAAACGGTGGCAGCACCTATCCGGTGACCATCCTCTTCTCTACCAACGATCCTGTCAAAGCCGCCATGACTTCTACGGCCACCATCGTGTTGCAAAAGTCGGAGCAGACTCTGGCGGTACTCAGCAGTGCGGTTACCGAAAGACGCTTCGGGGAAGCGGTTTCATATATAGTGCGCCTGCTTATCGACGGGGAACCGGTGGAGCGGGAAGTGCAAATAGGTATGAAAAACGTGAGTATGACGGAGCTGTTGGCGGGAGTACAAGCCGGAGACCAAGTTATTACCGGAGTCATGGATAACTCCAGTGGTGAGTTGAATATCGGGGGGAACGCCACCCGAGGCATGGGTGGTAACGTTGGTTTTGTAGGCGGAGGTCCGGTATCGGTCATAGGTCCCGGCGGGAGGTGACACACGCCATGGTACCAGCTATCATCGAGCTACAAGAGCTAAGCAAAATTTATACTATGGGAGATATTCAAGTTCATGCTTTACGCCGCATCAACTTATGTATTGAACAGGGTGAGTCTGTAGCCATTATGGGTCCTTCCGGCTCCGGTAAATCCACCATGATGAATATGCTAGGGTGTCTTGACCGACCTAGCGAAGGGAGCTGGCTGTTAGACGGCGTCGAAATTGGTAAGATGACAGACGATGAGCTGGCTGAGATCCGCAACCAAGCTATTGGTTTCGTCTTCCAAAACTTTAACTTGCTCAACAAAGCCTCGGCTCTCACTAATGTGGAGATGCCTCTGATGTACCGAGGTATCTCCCGGAGCAAGCGGATGGAAATGGCGAAAGAAGCCTTGGCTATTGTCGGTTTGCAGGATCGTATGGAACATACTCCTATGGAGCTTTCCGGTGGACAGCAGCAGCGGGTGGCTATTGCCCGGGCTCTGGTGGGGAAACCTCGCATCATTTTAGCCGATGAGCCTACCGGTAACTTAGATACCCGCAGTGGTTTGGAAGTTATGGCCATTCTGCAAGAGCTCAACGCTCAAGGTATGACTCTGATCATGGTTACCCACGATAATAATATTGCCGATCACTGCCGCCGTATCGTGCGGCTCAGAGATGGGCGTATTTTCGCCAATGAGACCAACTCTAATTGGGTATCGGCTAAGGTAACCTTAGGGAAACTACCTCTGGTCGCCGAGGAAGATGAGCTTACCGGAGCCGAGGCGGTGCCGACGCCGCTGCCTGGGAGTACAGACCTAAGCAGTAACCAACCAAACACTAAATGAGGAGCTTCCCTCCTGCGCGTCTGTTATCTATCGTCATAAGACGGTGTTAATTATCGAAGAAGGTGGCCATTAATGGATATTATCGAGTCGTTAAGGTTGGCTTGGATTGGTATTGTCACTAACAAGTTTCGTTCGTTCCTTACTATGTTGGGGATGATTATTGGGGTTGGTTCAGTTATCGGCATGATCTCCATAGGAGAGGCAGGGCAAGCTGCCATTTTGGAGCAGATTAGCTCCATCGGCAGCGGGACGATCACCTTAAGTGGGGGTCGCGGGCAGATGACCTTAACCTTGGATTTGGCAGATTATGTCAGGGAGTTATGCCCCTCGGTGACCCATATGTACCCTTTGCAGCAAACCCGCATGAGTATCAAAGTAGGCTCAACCACTCGGAGTTACACTATCATCGGCACCGCGCCGGATTATGCCGCAGTCCAGGGTTGGTCGCCAGCCGTGGGTACCTTTATCAACCAGAGCCACTTGGACACCCGGATGATGGTTTGCGTCATCGGCGAAACCATCCAGACCGAACTCTTCGGTGGCAGAATGCCGGTAGGGGAGACTTTGCGTATCAACGGGCAGGTCTTTGAAATCATCGGCGTCATGGAGCGTAAAGGGACTTCCCTGGGTCAGTCGATGGATAACCAGGTTTTTATCCCTGTTTCCACTATGCTTCGTCTCCTGGGAACGAAGAATGTGCAGCAGGTGGTATTTCTAGCGCCTAACGAATCCAACTACCTGGCAGCAGCGGAAATTCGCTTGGCTTTACGCCACCGCTGGGGTCCTGCTGCTGAACGGGACGATCCTTTCCGTATCACCTCGATGGATGACCTGCTGGAAACCATGAACGAGGCTATTGGCACCTTTGCCCTCCTGCTGGCGGGTATCGCTGGTATCTCCCTCCTGGTCGGTGGTATAGGTATCATGAATATTATGCTGGTCTCGGTAACCGAGCGTACCCGAGAAATTGGTATCCGCAAAGCCATAGGAGCTAAGCGTAAAGACCTGCTATCCCAATTTTTAATTGAGGCGGTGGTTATCTCTCTGTCGGGAGGGTCTATCGGTTTACTTCTGGGCATAGCCCTCTCCAACTTGGTAGCAACCTATGCCGGTTGGAGTCAGGGGGTCTCCCCGCGAGCGGTTATGCTCGCCATCACCTTCTCTATGTCTATCGGTCTCTTCTTCGGCATCTACCCTGCCAACAAGGCAGCCCGCATGGATCCTATCGAAGCTCTCAGATACCAGTAAAAGAAGCGCGAGTTTTAGCTTAAGGGAATATACTCGTACAAATTATAGCGGGTAGAAGGCTGACCAAGGGAACAGCCTTCTACCCGCTTATTTTCCAGACCTAAACCTCGTCCACTAATCTATTTTCCAGTATGCCCAACTTACTGATGGCTACGGTAACTACATCTCCTGCTTTAAGCCATACCTGTCGATCTTTGGGGTACCCTGAAATGACCCCACCGGTAGTTCCGGTATAAATGAGATCGCCAGGTAACAAAGTGAAGTGCCGGGAAGCGTAGCTGATGATCTCGGCTA
This sequence comes from Symbiobacteriaceae bacterium, assembly GCA_009779515.1. GTDB lineage: Bacteria > Bacillota > JAAYKD01 > JAAYKD01 > WRDA01 > WREE01. Next base: position 1,688 of record WREE01000058.1, on the reverse strand, counting down.
CGGAAAAAATCATTTCCGCCGTGTTGGCTTTTTGCCTCACCTCTCCGTTGACTCGGACTTCTAAATCCAAAGTCTGGGGATCTCCCACTTCATCGGCAGTTACCAGGTATGGTCCCATGGGTGCGAAGTGATCCAAAGACTTTCCTAACAGCCATTGGGTGGAGAGAGATTGCAGTTCTCTGGCAGTTAAGTCGTTACCATTAGCATAGCCCAACACATAATCTAATGCTGCTGCCAACTCAACATGGTACCCTTTCTTGCCAATAACGACCACTAACTCTCCTTCGTAGTCGAACTTGGTGGCAATTGGTGGCAAAGGGATCTCTTCACCATGGGCTGCCAGAGCCGTGTTGAACATGCTAAAAAGCACCGGTGCTTTAGGTTGTTCTCGGGAAACTTCAGCCGTGTGGCTGCTGTAGTTGAGTCCTACACAGATAATTTTTTGGGGAGCAGGCACCGGAGGCAGTAGGGTTATCTCCTGCTCCGACAGCCAAGGCAAAGCGTTGTTACCAAGAGCTTTTTCTTGTAAACTTTGCAAGGCTGCTAAGGCAGAAGCGCCTTGAGCCAGGAGTTCCTCAATGTTGCCGGGAACCTCTAACCCCAACAACTGTCCGGCTTCTCCTACCGGCAGCACCCCTTGGAGGGTAACCAACCCCAAAGATACTTCTTCATGATGCTTAAAGCTGATTAATTTCACTGGAACCGCTCCTTTACTATTGTTTTGGCTCATTGTTCTTTTCACACAGAATTAGAAGAATCCTGCTTTTTCTTCCTTCCTTGACTGTTCCACGGGGTTTGTGCTATACTTGTTAAGTAATATCTTTAGTTCTCTTGGGTTCTTCCGAAAGGCTGTGGAAAGATGATCAACATCCGCTAATTAAGATGCAAGAATATACGCATCATGCCTGAGGCTAGTTTTAGCCTGGGGTTTCTTTTAGCGGGTGTTTTCCCTATTGTATCCCTTACCGGTGTGGGGTAGGTAGCTCTGTTTTAAGCTATCTCTTGGCTCCAAGGCTATTCTCTGGGAAATAGGTACAAAAAAACACCCCCTCATAAGCTACCGTGATGCGGCAAAGTGTGTGGAGGTGTTCTTTTTATGGCCCGCATTATTATTAACCGTCTAAATTTTACTTACGATGGCTTCTACGAGCCGCTATTTACCGATCTTAATTGTGAAATAGAGAGCAGTTGGAAGCTGGGCTTGGTGGGGCGTAACGGCATGGGGAAGACAACCCTGATGCGTCTCCTCCAGGGGGAGCTTACCTATGACGGTATTATCAGTTCCCCTCTTACCTTTGATTATTTTCCCTATCCTCTTCCAGAAGAGAAGATAGCCTTGGAAGCAATACGGGAAGTTATAGCCGATTTTGCCTCCATGGAAGCAGAGATGGCCTATACCGCTGCCTTAGCAGGAAGGGATGAAGCCGCCTTACAGCGTTTTGGCGAAGTCCAGCTGCGCTATCAGGAGCATGATGGTTACATCATTGATGAGCTGATTGCCGCTGAGGTGGGACGTTTGAAAGTGGCGGTGGAAGTCTTGCAGCGTCCGGTGAGCAGCTTAAGTGGCGGCGAGCGCACTAAGCTGATGTTGGCAGCACTCTTTTTGAAGAAAGATAACTTCCTGCTTATTGATGAACCTACCGACCATCTCGACCGGGAGGGTAGGAGGGTGGTCGCCGACTATTTGC
>WREE01000057.1 GCA_009779515.1 Symbiobacteriaceae bacterium | reverse complement strand
TGAAAAAGGAGCGACTACGCGCTCCGTAGAACCTAACGCTGGGAGAAATCCCCGGAAGAGTAGAATGTGGGCGGATGGCTTCAACCTGCAATGCACCAATTATGGCGCAAAGGAGGTGATGCCATTTCTGGATACTATGATCTGATAACGATCCTCATCAGGATCGCTCAGCTTGTAGTTCAGATTATCGGTCTAAGCAAAAAAGACCAGCCGCCTCCTGGCAAGTAGCTGCTGATCTTTTTCACAATTACTAAGCCATCCGCTAAGCGGACTGCTCTTCTGTTTGCATTATACTCCTTGTTAGCGAAAAATGCAAGACAATTTACCAAAGCAAGATAGTGCCACGCGACCAGCTTTCTCTTTGTATCGGTAAAAGAAACCCCTCCTCCGCAAGCGGGAGAAGGGTACACTGCGGTCACTATAGAAGATATTGGTGAGGAGCTTGCTCCTCCAGAGCGTCGAATGCTGGGTGGAAGGTGTCGCTTATCCCCTGGAGGTCATAGACCTCACATTTACAGGGAGGAGGTGATACCGCATGTCAGATTTTCAATTGCTATCGACCGTGTTTCAAGTAGCAATGCTTGTCATAGCTGCTCTGAGCTTGTTCGCATACAGCAAGAGAAAAGACTAACCACCCCCCGGCAAAGGTATGTGGTTAGTCTTTTATAACTACACCTTCTGCCTATGCAGACGGCTCTCTGTTTGCATTTTAGCACAGTAGAGCATATTTGGCAATAGCTAAGGTGGAGAAATTGTCTGAATTGATAAACCAATCGTAAAAAAGAACGCGATTGTCAGCTATCTGGAAGAACACGGCAGAGTTACGGTTGCTGAACTTACGGAGCTGTTTGGCCTGAGTGAAGGTCGTGTCCGTGCCATCTTACTCGAAATGGTGAGAGCTGGTGTTATCAAGAAAAATGGTAAGACGAAATCGGTTTACTACACTATGGCGTGAACCTTTAACGATTGCTTAGTCTTTTCGACGATTTGTCTAAACTTTACTACCTAATGCTGACACATATAGTTTCTGCTTGTGCTATTCTGTTGGGTAACACCACATGGACCTGGATGGTATGGCTAATTTGCGTACCTTCTATACTCAGGGTTAGTTCTGCGCTGCCGGACAGTTCGCCGGTGACATATAGTATAGCGGTGGCATACTCGTCGGTCGTAGCTTCATCTGTTATGGCAACCAGCAACGGGGAGCTGGAGGTCGCATTTACTTTGAGCTTTCGCCCAGCCTCAGCGGGAAATATGCTTACTTCTAAAGCCCTGGTTTCTTTATAGTTTAAATTTACCGTTGTCGGAGCTATAACTCTTTGGGGTTCGGCTAAAATGTTAACTTCCTCCAGGTATTCAGGGGCAAGAGAGACACCAGCATAGCTTTTCGCTTCGCTATTAATGTTGACAGTTATTACTTCATCAAGAGCAAAAAGCTCTTCAGGAATAATATGCACTACCCTGGCATAACTCTTTTGGGGCATGCCAGGGTCTGCTTCTGCATCGGCAAAAAGCAGACTATAGTTTTGGCTATACCCAGGAAGGGTAATACTTTCAGGGGTGAGGGTCTCTATCTCCATGTACTTATCGAAGGTAACTTCCACTCGGCCTTGGTAGCCTGTGCTGTAGGCTACCGTGGGAGGGGTAAGCGAAACCAGACCAATATTAATCTCCGTTTGGGGTGGCGGTACCGGCAACCAGTCGCTGTAGCCGGTTACGTAGTTTTCCTTTTCGAACTTTACCTGCCACCATCCCTGGGGCACATCCCAGGCATAAGCCCCATGGGCGTCAGTTAGCAGGGGGTTAACCTGGTCGAACTCTCCTGCGTTCCACAAGATACCTGTCTCGGGGTGCTGGCTCTCCCCGTAATAGAGGGTTGCTATGGCGCCCTGGACGCGGTTCGTGAGTACGGCCTCGTAGAGAAAGCCCGAAGGGTCTAGAATACTATTCACTGGCTGCCTAGGTTTTTGACAATAGCACAAACGGCAGGCACACCAGGGACTCCCGTTCATGCATTGACAGTGACAGGTTTGCAAATGGTTTTCCACCAGTTTGTTAACATAGTTATAGGTGCCTTTCACCAGATATTCTAACACCTTACCTTCCACAAAGCTCTTAACGAACTTCTTCCCCAGAATGGTGGCAATGTTGGTGGAAGAATATTTAAGAGCCTGGAACATTATTTTGTAGGCGGCTACCGCTTTGGTAATTCCGCTGAGCGAAGATGCCAGGTAGGCAACTTCGGCACTCAGACCTCCGGCGATCGAGGTGGAGAAAAAAGCGCAGGAGAGACCTCGTGGTCGGTGGTCGGCCATTCTCTGACGCAGCTCGTTGTATTTACTTATTCTATCCATAGAAGCATTGATACTGGCTATTTCCTCCCCGAGCATTTTGATCAGCTCTAAGGCGGAGGATTTTAGGTATTCATAATGGGGAATTAAAGTCGGGGGTAGGGTAGCCTGCAACAGAATATCGGTGGCGTCTTGCACCACAATATTAAGGTTCTTAATTATATCGAGAGCTATACTAATGGCTGTCTCAGCCAGAGAGGCAGAGCTGCGGGTTAGGTCGCTCCCTATCTCCTCCTGAGGGGAGAAGAGAAGGGTGAACAGCTCACCTCGCGCCAAATCTGCCATGTAGCTTCCTGCGGCATCAGATTTTAGGTAAAGCTCACCTTCATCCACCGTAAGCAACTGGTAACCTTCTGCTTCCAGGGATGCCGGGTTGGTTCCTGGAGGTAAGAGGCTGTTACTCCAGGTAAACACTCCTAGTCCTGGTACGGTTGTGGTTTCCCGAGCATACTCCATATCGTCTATGGTATATAGTATCTCATAGTCTACAGAAATATAGTAATCTTCGTAAACCTGGTTTAAAGCCTCCAAGATAATATCTCCCAGCTCCATATCTTCCAATATATCCCCAAAGCTGCTCCATTGTTCCCTAAACTCCCTCTGGAATAACTCTTCATCCAGCAGAGTTTCTTCAACCCAGGCCTCCCGGCTATGATACTCTACCCCCACTTTCACGGGACGCTCCGGGGTGTGGAAATTGCCAGTTCCAACCCACAGCTTAGTTATACTGTCATACTCTGTAGGTATCATGGTGGTTCTTTTATCGCCATCTTCGGTAACCACAAAGACATCACCGGTAACAACTTCGGGGTTACGAAAAGCTACGACAAAGGTAAAAGCGGTTATAGCGGGGTTATAGGTATAGTAAGGGATGACCTCGGTCATGGCTTGAAAGTTAAAGACTACCGACTGATTATTATAATACATAGTCACCCGGGAGAGGTCGGCATACGCCTCAGCATAGAAGAGATCTCTTTCGGGGGAAGTTACCTTTACCCCATAAACGCTTTCCGCCTCGGCGTATAGCTGGTGGACGGTATTATCAAGAGGCTTATACAGTTCTGCCTGTAATTGCCAGTGTCCGTTACCGTTAGCTTTAGTCTGGCCAATAATTACGCCGTTGTCGTATAAGGTGATTTGCGATGAAGCTGAAGCATAGCCGCTAACGATAATACTTTTGTCACCACTACTAAAAGGAGCGCTAAGCTCCATAGCAGTTACCTCAAGAGATATTTGTCCCAAAGGCTGCGTGATGCTGCTACCTTCGCTTAACAGGGAAAGAAAGGCGGTAATAAAATGCTGCCCTGCCAAAGATGGTTCCACACAGAAGCGAATGATGCCGCTTTTTTGGTGGCTGAAGACAGTGAGCACTTTGTCCAGGTAGCTAAAAGCGGTGGGAACATTGTTGATGGTAACGCTACTACCCACAAATTCCAATCCGGGGGGTAGTTCAAAGCGAACTGTTTCTCCCGACGTATTTTTCGTGCTATCTATTTCATACTCCAGGCGGCAAGATAAAAGAGAGGTACCCAAAACCATCGTCTGCTTACTGCCTGAAAAATATAAGCTCTTGGTATAGCTAAGCTGCTCTGCAGGTAACAAGGGAATATTTACCACGCCCAGGCTGGTCTCCTGGCCGTTATTGATTTCCACCTCTATTAGGTGGTAATCACGGTTGGCGACCAACCCCAGCCCCGTCAGTTTGCTTATATGCAGCACCTTGCTAAGCAGACCTGTTTGTTCCAGAAAAGCTACAGTATAGCTGCCTTGCACCAGGGAAGCGCTTTGCACCATTTCACTGCCAGTAAAACTGGTCACGAAGTCGCCCTGAGCATTAAAGACGATAACTAAACTAGCCTTGTTAACTCTGGCAGTAAAACACCCGTTATTGAGCAAGAGCAGCTCCCCCTGACTTTCCAGGTTTGCATCCAGAGTTATGGTCAGGGGTGGTGCCGTAACTTTGCCCATGGTGTCAGAGACGGATATTTCCAGTTCATCCCCGGGAAATACTCCTGCAGGGTCAAATATAAGGAAGGGGTATTGCACATTGGTAAGGGGAACGGGACTGTTTTGGCTCAGGTTATCTAACGTAAACTCTAAACCGTAAAAAGTGTTAAGGGAATATTTCTCACGGGAGACACCGTCGGCTGCCGCCATATGCCCGCTTAAGGCAAGAGTTATTTTGTTACCTTCCAGAGACTGTAAGACAATGTTGCCCAGGTTGATGGTCTCCGGAGTGTCAGCAGTGACTACCCGGGGTAGTGACTGGTTAAAGTAACCGCTGGCGGCTACGGTAAGGCCAGTGTCCAATTGGGCTACGCTGATGCTGAAACTACCATCTTCCCCGCTGAAGACAGACTGTGTCAGGGAGAATTGACCGTTGCTGCTTTGGGCGACACGAATGACCGCACCGACAACAGCTACTCCGTTGCTGTCGCTTACCCGCCCGTTTAGGGTCACCATAGCCCTTTTATGTAAAGTAATAGTAAAAGTGTTACTGTCACCAAGCTCCAGAGGCAGGCGACCGGGAGGTAGATACTCGTTTTTCAGAGTTTCTCCCAGAAGCACCTCTACCTGATAAGTTTGTCCTTCGTTAAAACCCAAGTTGACGCTGCTACCAGTGGCTATAACACCAGGATTATCGCCTTCATACCAGTTTACCGTGAACCCTGAACTAAGGGGGTTACCCAGGGGGTCTTCAACCTTTAAGGTTACGGTCTGGTAAGCAGTAGAAACGAAAGCTAAACCATTAGCTAGGGCATATTCTTCACCATAGGATCCGGGGAAAACATATAAAGTGACGTTAGGACAGTTTAAAAAGGCATTTGCTCCTATGAAAGTAACTGTAGCGGGTATGTTAATCGTCTGCAAGTTTTGGCAGTGAGCAAAGGTCTGAACCCCTAGGGAAGTTAAAGTGTCTGGGAGGATAACTGTAGCCAAGTTACCGCAGTAGCTGAACATATAATTTTCTAACCGTGTTATGTTGTCAGGGATGGCAACTTCAACCAGGTTCTGGCAGTGCTGGAAGGCACCCATATAAAGGTTGGTTAAGGAAGAGGGTAAGTTTAACGTTTTTAAACCGCTGGCGGTAAAAGCATCGGGATGAATGAAATTAAGTGATTCCGGAAATACTATGTCGGTTAAAGCGGAGCAACCAAAGAAGGCTTCTTCATAGATTATGGTCATGGTGGGGGGGAGTGTAACCTGAGCTAAAGCATAGCAATTATAAAACATACTGCCTTCCAAATGGTCTATTCCCGGGGGGATAGAGACATAGGTTAAGCTAGGGCAATTGCGAAAAGCTCCATTACCCAGGATGGTCAGGTTCTCGGGAAGGTCTATGCCCTGTAGAGCGGTGCAGTTTGCAAAAACGCTATAAGCGATAATTTGCAAGTTTTCCGGGAGGTTTATCCCCTCTAAGGCAGAGCAGGCGTAGAAAGCATAGTCGCGAATAGTATGTAGGGTCGCAGGCAGTTCGATAGCAGTTAAAGCCGAACAGCCGTAAAAAGCAGCGTATCTAATAATGAGGAGGTCAGGAGGTAAAGTAACCCGGCTTAACGCCGTGCACTCGTAGAAAATAGCTTCGTTGAGGTAGGTTATTTTGGGGGGAAGGGTTATTTCCTTAAGGTTAGTACAGTAGGCGAAGGCGTAGTATTCTATAGTGGTGATACTCTCCGGGAGGTCTATTTCTACCAGGCTCCTGCAGCCGGAAAAAGCAAAGCTACCTATGGCAGTAACCCTCTGGGGGATGATAATCTCCTCCAGGCTGTAACAATATTGAAACAAGTTTTCGGCAATAGTGGTTATATTCTGGGGAAGGTTGACTTTTTGCAGGGAAGTGCAGCTGGCAAAAGCATAGTTTCCTATTGAGGTTACTTCCTCGGGGATGTTTAATTCTATTAGTTTGTTGCAATTATAAAAAACACCGTATCCAATACGAGTAACTGTGGAGGGAATGGTAACCTCCCCTAGAATGCTGCATTCTCTGAAGGCATAGTCGCCTATGCTGGTCACTCCGGGGGTAATAATAACCGCGGTGATTTCACGGGAAGGATAAGGTCTGTTGGATGAAACATAATTATGCATATCTCCGGTTCCGGATATGGTAAACACGCCGTTTTCATCCAAAGACCAGGTAAGATTATCGCCGCAGACACCGGTAAGGGGGTATCCGTTGCTGGCTATTACGCTAGTAGGCAGAGTTAACCCCGAAGTTAGTAGAGCCAGTGCCAAAACCAAGTTCATAAGTCTAGATCCAAGAGGTTTAGCCATAATATCTCCTTTCACATGTATATGGAGTTCTTTTAATTCCATCTTTCGTTGTGCAGTTTCCGTTGCAAGAGCTTGAGTTTTCGTTTTCTCTCCTGGTAATCCGGAAGAACAGAAGCCACTATCTTCCAAAAAGCCTGAGAATGGTTCATCTCCATTTTGGCATTAACAATACTGTCTATTGGGGATTGGGCTAGACCAAAAGGAGCGCGAACCTCCAGTTCACCCTCTTTGACATAAAGAGACACGTTTTTACGCTTAGAGTATATTAGTTTATATTCCATGGGCATGTTATCCCCTAAATATGTTAGTATATTTGGGATTCTCTAAAGGAGCGTATAATACCTGCGGTACTACACGCTCCTTTATTGTAACCCTTCTCCTGTATGAGGGAAAGGTGCCGAAGAGCGAACCTACTTAAACTCTCCCCAGTTCTCAGAGCACAGCGCCGTTTTATTGGTGAAATCAATTTGATAACGCAGCGCTTGCTGGTCTTTTATCAGCATCCCGTCTGTCAGGCGAATCTCCAGAATACAACAATTTTGGTCTTGCTCATCGTTGACGTGGTCATACCACTCGAACATCCCCCGAAGCTTGGCACGAATTTCAGCATTTTGTGGGTCTAACACCCAACCGAGGTTCTTTCCTGTGCAATGCCCGCTGAACCAATCAACAGCGCAGACGGCAACTTCCGGGTGTATGGCAATATGCTTCATTTTGTTGGAGAGGGCGGATGTACTGAAGTAATACGCGCCGTTTTCGTAGTAAGCGTCAACCACCCAGTTATATAGACGCTCACCGTCGGTCGTGGCAATGGCGATAAGGCTGTCTTTGCCGAAGCGTTCGGCCATGATGAGCATGGCATCTTCATAATTAGTCATCGAGATACCTCCAAGATAATTTTATCCTTGAATTGCCCAGTCGCTTCAAGGTCTTTTGTTCTATCATGTTCTGGGTGATGCTTTGCATCATGTTGTTCTACTCACCACATCTAGGGCTCCGGAGTTGTTAGCCCGGTTGATCTCTTCGATGTTCTTGTAAGCCAGGTTGACAATATCCATTATCTGCTTTATCAGTTTACCCATATCTCCCATAGTGGTTTCGGCGGTGGAAAAGACCTTGCTGTTTTCCGTCATGACTTCACTGGTGGCGTTAGCCAACTTGCGAACTTCATCGGCAATTACGCCAAAGGTTTTGCCGGATTCCCCCAACCTGGCTGCTTCTATGGAAGCGTTAATGGCTATAACATTTATTTGCAAGGAGATGCTGTTTATGGTTCGCTCGGCTTTATCGAACCCGGATATGGAAGCGTTTACGGAACTCATTTGTAACCATACATTCTCTACAAAGCGCTTGATAAGGGTTATATCCTCCTCAATCTGCACAGCGTTGTCCAGATTAATCTTATGCAATTCCTCCAAAATACGCGCCCCTGCTTCACTCTTCTCTCGGCTGTTCTGCAGACAGTTTTCCGGTATATTAACGTTGAGAGCAATTTTACGGGCCATACTGTAGCAGGTGTCGGAACCACAAGCGCTGCAATTGAACTTGCGGTCGGTATCGGTCTCTTTGTTCATCAGGAAAAAAGCCCGTTCGATATCGGTAGCAGTTATCTTTCTTACCGACACCGGAGTCGGGGTATAGCGGCGCAGAAAGAGATCCAGCCGGAACTTGGCATCGTAATTAGCATACAGGGAGTCGAAATACTTTTTGTTGCGCCCTTGGGATGCTGCTTGACGTGACTTATCCATAGCCCGGTTCATCTGAAAAGTGGAGTTAAGGTTACCGCTGGCGGGTCCCCGGTTGCATCCTTCCTCGCAATTCAAGACATCGAAGACATCCGGGAGGAAGTATTGGGGTTGCGAAGCATACTCGTCCAGTTTGTGATAAACCACATGGACACCTTCCGAACGGTCGATACTCAGAGTATCCCCCATGAAGTACTCGAAGTTGGCCTTCAAACCGCCAGGCATGGGAAAGAGGCTGCCTAAGCCACAATCGTAGTGATCGAAAGTGGAAGGCTGCGTCGGCAGGTTAATGCCATGTTCATTAATATATTTGAATAGGTTTTCAAAGGTAATATTGTACTTTATGAGACCGGTGCTCTCGAATTCGTGGGCTTTGGCTATACAGGGAGAGATCGCCGCCAGGGGGGTGTTTAACTTTTCATAATTTTTTAAATATATGGCTGAACAAGCCATGGGACTGTGTACCGGAGAGAGATGTGACACTAGGGTGGGGATATATTTTAATATATAGTTGACGATAGCCGGACAGGGTTGGGTGATAAGTGGTGTACCGGGATGCTGCTTCAGATATCGAATATGTGCCCAGATACAGAGGTCAGCCCCGAAGGAGACATCATGCACCTTGACAACTCCCAAAGACCGGAACCAAGCGATTAAGCGACCTAAATCTTCGCTGTTAGCTCGAATGGCAGGAGCGATCATGACCGAAAGAGGCTCCCCGCGGCGCAGATCATCTAAAAACAGACCAAGGTCGTCCACATAGGAACGGGCATCGTGCTGGCAGACATCGATACATTCACCACAGGCAATGCATTTATCTTCGGCAATGTCTACTTTTATTTTCCCGTCAGAATCTAGGGTTACCACATTGGCCATCTCTACGGGACAGTTACGAGCACATCGATTACAGCCAACGCATAAATCCAAGTCGCAAAAAACCAGTTGCTTCAACTTTAACCCCCCGTTTTGTAAAGCAAATAGCCTCCTAAGAGGGGCAATTTGCTAACTTCAGAATGCCACACGCAGGCTTATTTGCCAGGTGCCATTCACAAATTTATTATAACACAAAAAAAACTTTAAGACAAACTTACCTAGGTCAAGCCCAAACTACCTATCCTGATTAGCCACTGGGATATACGCGGCAGCCCCAGGGTTTCCAAGCGCCAAGGGTGTGAGATGGTGGTTTACCACACCTAAGTGTTGCCTCGAGCAAGCCCTAGAGTGCTTGTTGAAAGCAGGGAGCTTAGAGTCTTTGGCTTTGCTGCTATAAAGGAAACAGTTGGGTTGGTGTCGAACTCTTGTCTGTAAAAATTCGAGTCACGAAAGGTAGGTATTATGATGCGCATAGTTATAACTTCGGAGTTGGCGCCGGACTTAGTTGCTGAACTACAGAATAAACACCCTGAGCTACAGCTTGTTTTCACCACAGAGCGAGAGTTGTCCCAGCATTTGTCGGAAGCCGAAGTCCTCTTCGTGAGACGCCTTACGGTAGAACAGTTGCAGCAGGCTCCGCTGCTTAAAATGGTGCAGATACCTTATGCCGGAATGGACCAGCTACCTTTAGCGGCGCTACAGGAGAGAGGGGTACTGCTGGCCAATGCTCGTATTCACGGGGAAACGATTAGCGAACTCACCCTGGGGATGATGATTGCCCTAACGCGCTCCTTTGCTGAGATACATCGCAACCAACAGCAGCACAAGTGGCTGCGGGTTCCCCAACAGCTACTGATGGGTAGCACTTTGGCTCTGCTAGGGGTTGGCACCATCGGTGGAGAGATTGCTAAGCGGGCGAAGTGCTTCGGTATGAAAACCTTGGGGTTCACCCTGAGCGGCAGCAGCCACCCCTATATTGACGAGAGTTATTCCAGCAACCAGCTGATCCTCCAGGTGAGTCGCGCCGATTTCCTAGTAGCGGCTTGCCCCTTAACCCAGGAAACCCATCATCTGATCAACCAAACCATTTTACAGGCGATGAAACCCAGCGCCTATATACTCAATATTGGCAGAGGTCCCGTCATCGACGAAGCCGCGCTTATTGCTGCTCTGCAAGCACAAGTTATCGCTGGGGCTGCTCTGGATGTCTTCGAGAAAGAGCCTCTGCCGGTGGAATCGCCTTTGTGGGATATGCCTAATGTCCTGGTCTTTCCCCATTTGGCTGGTAACTTGGAGGGTAATTCCCGGAGAGCTGCACAAATATTTGTGGAAAATGTGAGCAACCTGCTGGCGGGTAGCCCTCTCACTTGTGCGGTAGACCTAAGCAAAGGGTATTAAGAGTAAGGCGACGTGAGTATTAAAGGACTTTTGTACCTTTTTATGGAATAGGAGCAAGCACAACAAATGCGCCATGTAGAAAGGACAGGTGGTTTTCTATGAAAGCTATGGATATCAAGCGCTTGCGGCTTCACGGGTTTAACAACCTGACTAAAAGCCTGAGCTTTAGCCTATACGATATCTGCTATACTCGAACCGTAGACGACCGTAACGCCTATATCGCTTATATCGATGAGGTGTATAATGCCGATCGACTTACGGCCATACTCACCAATGTAGCCAACATTATTGGAGCACATATCCTACATATTGCTAAACAAGATTACGACCCCATCGGGGCTTCGGTCACCATCCTGGTGGGCGAAGACCCTTTAAAGCATAAAGAAGACCAAGTGGAATCTCCGGGTCCGGTTCCCGACGAAATTCTGGCTCATTTAGATAAAAGCCATATTGCGGTCCATACCTACCCGGAGTACCATCCCGATGACGGTATCTCCACCTTCCGCGTCGATATCGATGTTTCTACCTGTGGCCACATCTCCCCCCTTAAAGCCTTAAACTACCTGTTACAGAGCTTTGAAACCGATGTTGTTACTATCGATTATCGCGTGCGAGGCTTTACGCGGGATATTACCGGACGCAAACTT
>WREE01000056.1 GCA_009779515.1 Symbiobacteriaceae bacterium | reverse complement strand
TGGCGGTTGTGTCGGCGGAGGTGGTCAGCCTATTCGCGAGGGGACGGTTACCCCTCCCATCCTTTCGCCTTTGCTCTACAACCTGGATGCTAAGGCAACCCAACGTTATTCTCACCACAATAAAGCAGTGAACTTAAGCTACGCCGAGTATCTGGAGCATCCTCTCTCGTCCAAAGCTATGCAGCTTCTTCATGTACACAAAAGGGGGTAATCATGGCAACCGATATGACGGAGGGTACCCCTTGGCGTAGGATACTCTACTTTACTTTACCTATGTTGGCAGGCAATATTTTTCAGCAGCTTTACAACACGGTCGATACCATTGTGGTAGGACGCTATGAAGGTAAAAACGCTATTGCCGCTGTCAGCACCAGCTTTCCCATGTTTTTCATGCTGTTAGCCTTAGTCTTTGGCATGAATATGGGAGCCGGTGTGGTAATTTCTCAATTCTTTGGGGCAGGAAAGCTGGAACAGGTGCGTCGCGCCGTGACCACCCTGGCTGTCTTTCAATTTTTTTGTGTCTTGGTCATGTCCCCTATCGGTCTTATGCTCAGCGAGCCTATTTTTCGTTTGATGAAAGTGCCTCCGGAGATTATGCAAGACTCCCTGGCCTATGCGCGCATCTTCTTTTACGGTTTGGTCTTTATGTTTGGTTACAACCTTTTAGCAGGTATCCTAAGGGCTATTGGTGACTCCCGCACCCCCCTTATTTTTCTAATCATCTCCGCCCTAACTAACATTGTCCTGGATATATACTTCGTGGCTAGCCTGGGCTGGGGGGTGGCTGGGGTAGCATGGGCGACTCTTATCTCCCAGTGCCTCTCTATGATTTTGTGTTTTATTTATATCTCTCGAAAAATACCTTTACTGTCCTTTACCGTCCAGGATATCGTCTTCGATCGGGAGATTCTGCAGTCGATGATCCGTTTAGCCATTCCCAGCTCCCTGCAGCAGATGGTTGTTTCTATGGGTTTCATGACCGTGCAGAGCTTGGTTAACAGCTTTGGTACGGTCACCATGGCTGCCTTTTCGGCGGCAGGGCGGGTGGATTCTTTTGCCACCATGCCCATTCAAAACTTCGGCGGCGCTCTTTCCACCTTTGCCGGGCAGAATGTAGGAGCTTGGAAGTTGGAGAGAATAAGCGAAGGGGTACGCTCTACCTTGATGATGTCCTTACTGGTTTGCCTGTTTACGACTACCCTGGCTTATACCGCCGGACCTTATCTTATTGAAATCTTTCTGGATGCCGGGTTGGAGGAGAACCGGGAGGTCATTGCCCAAGGGGTAGATTATATTAAAACTGTGACTATGTTTTACTTCCTCTTTGCTTTGTCAGCTACCTTAAACGGCGTGTTGAGAGGTTCCGGTGATACCTTTACCCCCATGGCTTCCTCCTTCTTTTCTCTTTCGGTGCGTATAATTGTGGCTTACTCTCTAACCTCTATGCCTGGGGTAGGGTACCGGGGTCTGTGGTGGAGCTTGCCTTGCGGTTGGCTGGCAGGTTGCGTCATCCCCTCTATCCGCTATCTTAGCGGCACTTGGAAGAACAGAGCCAGACAACGCTACGAAAGCATCATGAACCTTACCGGTTCTGATCCCCTCCCCTTAGCTCTGGATTTGGTGGAGCCTTAAGACCATGCGTCGCGCCAAATGGCTGATTCTTTTGGTGGCACTGGAGATAGCTTTATTAGGCTGGGCGAGAGCGTCCCCCTCTCAGGTGGAGCAATACTATAGCCGGGGGTTCTTTCCCTACCTCGCTAGCTTTTTAAACGTCCTCTTCGGCTGGTTGCCCTTTTCTTTGGCGGAGCTGCTGCTAGGGGTAGCTTTACTCCTGGCAGCGGCGCTTCTGCTTCAAGGCTTAGGGCGGCTACGCCATTTAGCAGACCCCCGGGACATATTTTTCGGGTTGCTACGCCTGGTGGCTGAGTTTGCCTGTCTGGGACTTACCCTTCATCTAACTTTTCTCCTCTGCTGGGGGCTCAACCTCTACCGCTTACCTTTAGGGGTACAACTGGGGTGGGAGCTACAACCGGTAGCAGCCCAGGAGGTACAAGAGCTAACCTGGGAGCTAGTGGAACTGGCCAACCGGGAGCGGGCTCTGGTGGCGGAAGATGCCGAAGGGGTGGCCAAACTCCGGGAGGATACCTCCTACTTTACCGTTTTTTGGGAGGGGATGGAGAGCTACGGCACCAGCGGGCAAGGTTCCCAGATGCGGGCTAAACCGGTAATCCTTTCTCCCCTGATGAGCTATACCTTTATCACCGGGTTTTACTTTCCTTTTACCGGCGAGGCTAATATCAACACCAATGTTCCCGGTTTTGAACTGCCGGCTACCGTAGCTCACGAAATTGCCCATAAGGTGGGAGTAGCCAGGGAAGATGAAGCTAATTTTGTCGCCTGGAAGCAGAGCCGCTTGCCGGGAGGAGCAGCCGAAGTGGCTTACTCCGGCTCTCTAAGAGCTTTAGTCTATGCTCTCAATGCCGTCTACACGGTATCTTCGCCGGAGGAGTACCGAAGCTACTGGCAAGCGATGACCCCCGGAGTGCAGCGGGACCTAGAAGCCTCTCGCTCTTTTTGGGATAAGTACAGCGGCACCGTGCAAACCGTCTCGGAACAGATTAATGATACCTACTTAAAAGGTCATCAGCAAGTTGAGGGGGTAAGGAGCTACGGGCGCTTTATCGACTTGCTTATTGCGGAGCGACGCTATCAGGAAGCTGCCACCGCTAGATAAAGGATTTATAACTACCAGTGCCGAATTCGTATGCTGAATATAATATCATACTTAAGAGGAGGAAAAAACATGCGTCATCCCAGCTATCTTGGGCGCACCTTTATGGAGCTTACCAAGTATAAGTATCAGGCAGAAAAGAGCGACCAAACCAAAATGCTCCCCCAACCAGAACTTACCGATCCTGCTGAACCCGGCTGCCAGCTCTTCGATCTTCCCGACCCGCAAAAGCATTCCCTACCCAGTGTGGATCTTTTTCAAGCCATCAACGAGCGGGTTTCTGTCCGGGCTTACAGTGAAGAGCCCCTGTCTTTAGAGGAGCTCTCTTACCTGCTGTGGTGCACCCAGGGGATCAAGCAAGTTACCGATCGTCCGGCCACGCTGCGCACAGTCCCCTCTGCCGGTGCACGACACCCCTTTGAGACTTATCTCCTTATCAACAAGGTGGAAGGTCTTGCTCCCGGGCTTTATAAGTATTCGGCTTTAGACCACAAAGTAGCCCTTATCTCCACTGACCCGGAGCTTCCCGATAAGCTAACTCAGGCTTGTCATCGTCAGGGTATGGTTAAAAACAGTGCCGTTACTTTCTTCTGGGTGGCGGTGGTGTACCGCACCTTCTGGCGCTATGTGGAGCGGGGCTACCGTTACCTGCATTTAGATGCCGGCCACGTTTGCCAAAACTTGTATCTGGCAGTAGCGCCTATGAACGCCGGCTGTTGCGGTATCGCCGCCTTCGATGACGAGATGCTCTCCCAGCTACTGGGCGTTGATGGGGAAAATCGCGCTCCCATTTATCTGGCTACGGTAGGTAAGAAGAAGGAGTAAAATAGCCCATGAGTTGGCTGGCGACTCTTCTGGCCTTGGTCTTGGTCTTTACCACCAACGCTTTAATCATCCGTCCTCGGGAGGAGACCTCCGATATTGAGTGGGTGCTTCAGGAGCTGCGACGGGAAGAGGTCATCCGCGATGTGCGCCGCGTGGGTTCACTGGAGGTTACCCCTACCAGTGCGGAATACGGCGACCAGGTGATGCTGACCGTTGCGGCAGGAACCGCCCAACAACCGCGCTCTCTCGTGATGATTTCTCCTCTGGGGGAGCATTTAGAAGTGCGTTATGACCCCTTAGGCAGAGAGATCTTCACCATCCCGGAGGATGGTCCACCGGGAGATTATCACTTTTGGTTAGCCGGAGCTTCTCTGGAAGCCGGTAGCGGTTTAGGGGTCATAACCGTGGAAGTAACTCCTCCCCCAGACTATCTGCTTCCCGAGGGGGAAGTGGAGACGCCGGAGGAGGAAGCCGTTGTCGCCAGTACCAACCCTCCGGGGTAAGCGCTGTCGCTTAGGCGCCGTAACTTTGGTGGGCGGTGGTAGCAAAGCTAAAAGCCCCGAGCAGCTTGCTGCTGCTCGGGGCTGGTACAGTGCATTGTTACTCTAAGGTATGAACCTTAGCTTAGTAGCGGGGACGTGGTTGATAGCAATCGGCGCAGTAGACGGGGCGGTCTCCACTGGGGCGGAATGGCACCAGGGCGATAGCACCACAGTTGGCGCACACTGCTTCAAACATTTCCCGCTGCTGGGAGCCACCTTCGCCACGCTGGTTTTTGCGTGCCCGACGACAATCGGGGCAACGGGTAGGTTCGTTAACGAACCCGCGGCTGGCGTAGAACTCCTGTTCTCCAGCAGAGAAGACAAACTCGGCTTGGCAATCGCGGCAGGTAAGGGTTTTGTCTTGGTACATGGATACTCCTCCTAGCCATAGGCTTATTTTTTGTTCTGGGCATTTCGGGGCTAAGAGCGGGACAGGAAAAGGGGAAATCCGGATCCAAGCCTATCTACTCTACCAGATACAATGCACATTGTATCATATTATTATAGATGTGTCAAGAATATTCGTGTACTAAGAAGGTGATACCCATGCGTCGCCTGATGGCGCTTTTTATCGGAGGACTGGCTGGGGGAATTGCCTTTGCCATCTTCGCTAGTCTACATTCTTTTAGTTATCTTTTAGAAATTATTAACCTGGAGGTTACCACCATCTCCCTCCTGGTAAGCCAAATTAGCTTGGCGTTTGTTATTGGTCTCATCTTTTATTTTTTAGCACCTGGCATTTTGGTTCGCATAACCCACCTTTCCCGTTTCATGCTGCGCAGCTCCCAGCGTATTCCCTTGCCCATTATATTAATCTCCAGCAGCGGCTTAATTATAGGTCTCATTATTGCTAACTTACTGGGGCTAGCCCTTTATAATATACCGGTTATCGGTCCTTACCTCCCTTTAGTGGCTAACTTAGTGCTGGGTTATCTGGGATTGCAGCTGGCTGCTGGTAAAGCCGAGGAGATACAGCGCTTCTTCGTACGGCGGGATCCGGTTAAACCTGAACATCAGCTGCTCAACGGAGTCAGCGAAACTCCCACTGAGAGGGTAGTTATTGGCGCTGTCCGCAAAATTCTGGACACCAGTGTCATCATCGACGGGCGTATCCTGGATTTATGCAGCACCGGCTTTCTGGAAGGACCTTTGCTCCTACCTATTTTCGTCCTGGAGGAGCTGCGTATCCTAGCGGATTCTGCCGACCTGCAAAAGCGTATGCGAGGGCGCCGAGGTCTCGATATTCTCAATCAAATTCAGCAGATGGGTTTGGTGGAAGTGCAGATCATCGAAAGCGACTTTCCCGATCTCACCGTGGACGACAAGCTTATCAAGCTGGCACAGCAGACCGATAGCAAACTGATTACTCTGGATTATAACCTGAGCAAAATTTGCACCCTGCGTAAAATTTCCGTTCTTAACATTAACGAGCTGACCAATGCCTTACGAGCGGTCTTGCTCCCGGGGGAAGAAGTATCGGTGACGGTTATTCGCCCCGGTAAGGAACCGGGGCAAGGGGTAGCTTACTTAAACGACGGCACCATGATGGTAGTGGAGGGAGGGGCGCGCTGCGTGAATAAAACCGTAACGGTGACGGTCACCAGCTCCCTGCAAACCGCCGCCGGTCGCATGATTTTTGCCAAGATAGCGTAGTAACATAGTATGTTGACCGTCATTATCGCCGCCGGCGGCAGGGGGCTACGCATGGGGGCAGGGCAAAACAAGCTCCTCCTCCCTTTGGCAGGGGAGCCGTTACTCTGCCGCACCGTTAGCCGGCTGCAGCGCTGGTCTCCTCTGGCAGAAATAGTTGTGGTGGCTCATCCCAGGGAGGTAACCCTTTGGCAGGAGCTACTCCCTACCCAGCGCTACCCCAAGGTAGCGGCCATTGTTCCTGGGGGTGCTACCCGCACGGCTTCTATCTGGGCAGGGCTACAGGCGGTTTCCCCTGGGGCGGAATGGATTGCCATCCACGATGGTGCCAGGCCGTTAGTTCCGGTAACCGATTTAGAACAGCTTTGGGAGCTACGCTCTCCTGGTAAGGGTATAATTTTGGGAACAGCAGTCCATGAGGCCATCAAGGAAGTGGCGCTCACTAGGGTAACCTCCGGTTCCTTGCCGTCGTCAGAGCAGTTACTAGCGTCACCTTTTGGCGCTACCAAAGGCGGCGAGCACCCAGATTGGCCACCCTTTTCGGGGGAAAGCAGTTCGGAGGTTTTTACCCAACCTGCTCAGGGTCAAACCGTAGCCATGGTGGCGCCTGTGCCCCGTAGCACCCTCTGGCACAGCCAAACTCCCCAGCTCTTTGAAGCTAAGGTTATCCAGGCTGCTTACCGGGAGGTGGCTCTCCCAGCCATATCTGCGGGGCAAGACCTTTTTACCGATGATGCCGAGGTAGCCTTTGCTTGGGGTTGCCCCATCGAAATTCTTCCAGGCTGGCGCTATAATATTAAAATAACTCAACCGGAAGATTTACCTATATCCGAAATTATTTGGCGAGAGCAGGAAAGGCAGGGGTAACAAGTGCGTATTGGAATTGGCTACGATGCCCATACCCTAGTCAGGGAGCGTCCCTTAATCCTCTGTGGGGTACATATTGCTTATCCCCTGGGGTTAGCCGGGCATTCCGATGCCGATGTGGCGACCCACGCTCTTATCGATGCTCTGTTGGGAGCTGCTGCCCTGGGAGATATTGGGCAGCACTTTCCCGACCAAGATCCTCAGTACCAAGGAATATCCAGCCTCATCCTCTTAGAACGATGTCGACAGTTACTGCAGGAAGCCTCTTGGAGGGTGGCTAATGTCGATCTGACCATCATTGCGGAAAAGCCTCGCTTGGCTCCTCATAGTCCGGCAATGCGTCAGAATTTAGCCACAGCCTTAGCTTGCTCCCTCCAGCAAGTTTCCGTGAAAGCCACTACCACCGAGGGGCTGGGCTTCATCGGGGAAGGGCGCGGCATCGCCGCCCAGGCAGTGGCACTTATCGTGACATCATCAACCAGGAATTAACTAAGAGGATGGTAGATAAATTATGTCTTTACGCATTTATAACACTTTAACCCGTCAAAAGGAGCTGTTCTCACCCCTGGATGGCACTACGGCTCGCATCTATACCTGCGGACTTACAGTGCAAGATTACAGCCATATCGGTCACGCCAGGATGGAGGTTATCTGGGCGTGCTTTAAAAACTGGCTCCAGGCTTCCGGTTATCAGGTTTATCATGTGGCTAACTTTACCGATCTTAACGAAAAGATTGCCGCACGTGCTTTGGAAGCTGAAGAGCCGCCCTTAGACTACGCCTTGCGTTATATCAATGCCTATCTGGAAGATATGGCTTCTTTGGGGCTTCCTCCCCCTAACCGCTATGTCAGAGTCTCCCAAGAGTTGCCCAGTATTATCTCCCTTATCCAGGAGCTTATCGCTAAAGGGGCGGCTTATGAAGCCCAGGGTAATGTTTATTTTCGGGTGAGCAGCTATCCAGCCTACGGTCGCTTGTCGGGACGTCGCAGTGAAGATGCCCAAAGTGGCGGGCGTATCGTCAGCGCCGGCGACAAGGAAAGTCCTGAAGATTTTGCCCTTTGGACTGTGCCTCAGCCGGGAGAGCCGGTTTGGGAGAGTCCCTGGGGCTGGGGTACCCCCGGCTGGCATATCGAATGTTCGGCTATGTCCATGAAATATTTAGGCGAGAGTTACGATTTTCACGGCGGTGGTATGGATCTCCTCTTTCCCCACCACGAAAACGAGCTGGCCCAAAGTAGCGCCGCAGGGAGTGAGTATGCTCACTTCTGGGTGCATCACGGTATGGTCAACGGTCCTGATGGGCAAAAAATGTCCAAATCTTTGGGGAATTTTTCCCGGGTACGAGATATCTTGCAAGAGTTTCCTGCCTGGGCGGTTCGCCTCTTTCTTCTCTCCACCCATTATCGTTCGCCTATTACCTTTACCCCCCAGTTGGTAGCCCAAAGTCGGCAAGCCTTCGGTAGACTGCAGCGTCTTTATGCCCATCTGGGAGAGGTAGCGTCTCATACACCGCTAGCTTCTGACGCTGTTGACGCTTTTCTACAGACCGGCGAGGAGAGCGCTGTGGGCGCTATGAATGACGATTTTAACACAGCCGAGGTTATCGCTACCCTTTTCGAAGTCAGTCGCGCTTTAAATACCGCTCTTGCCGAAGATCGTCTTACTCCGGCTACCGCTCAAGCAGGACACAGCTTTTTTGCCAAATGGTGCCGCATCCTGGGGGTTGAGGAAGGGCTAACCGCTCCACCTCCCTCAAGTGGTGAGAATCCGGAGTTGGCGCCTCATCTAAGGCAACTAATTCAGGAGCGACAAGAGGCACGGCAACAAAGGGATTGGGCTAAAGCCGATCGCCTTCGGCAAGAACTGGAAGAGCATGGAGTAATTCTCGTTGACACCCCTCAGGGGGTATCCTGGCGTTGGAAAGTATAATTTTGGCGCCGCTGGAGCCGGGGCTACCACGGCTTAGGCGCTTTGGGGTGTAAATATGCTAAAAAAGGAAACTGAAGTTCCCGTGGCTACCACTGCAATGATGGCGGAACCTACCCTATCCCAGGATCAGGAAGGAAATAACGAAGTTGGTAGTATCGGCACCGGCATTATGGCGCTAGCCTTTTTAGGGGATGCGGTTTATGAGCAATATATGCGCTACCAGTTGCTGCATAGTGGCATCGTCAAAGGGGCTTTGCTCAGCGAAGCCGCTTCAGCCTTAGCCTGCGCCGAAAAGCAAGCTGATTTAGCCCATGCTATCGAAGGGTATCTCACACCCAGCGAGTTGGCAGTGCTGCGCCGGGGGCGTAACGCTAAGCCGCGGCATCAATCCCGGGGCGAGGTAGTGGCGCACAGGTGGGCAACCGGCTTGGAAGCTCTTCTGGGGTATTTAAGTTACAGTGAGCAGGAGGAACGTCTCAAAGAGGTGTTGCATCTGCTCTGGCAATTGGCACACCCTTCCTAAAAACTATCATCAAGGAGATAATACCTGTGCTGTCACCTCAAGTAATATTATTAGAACACACGCCCAATCCGGAGTGGGTTGTGGCTGCCGCCGCTCGCCTCTGTTACTCTGCTAGTGGGGTGGAGGACATCCTGGAGCGGCTCACGCCGGAGCGTGCCCGCACTCTGGTGGAGCAGCTACT
The DNA here is from genome assembly GCA_009779515.1 of Symbiobacteriaceae bacterium. Taxonomy (GTDB): domain Bacteria; phylum Bacillota; class JAAYKD01; order JAAYKD01; family WRDA01; genus WREE01. The sequence continues at coordinate 2,062 of WREE01000056.1, read as the reverse complement.
GGCTAGGGGTCATGAGTCCCCTATTGAGCATATCTCTTTTACCTTTGCCATTGAGGGTATCTCCCGCGCCTGCTCTCACCAGCTGGTACGCCACCGCATAGCTTCCTACTCCCAGCAATCCCAGCGCTATGTCTCTATGGAGCAATTTGCTTATATAACCCCTCCTACTATTGCTGCTCAAGAGGAGGCGCTGGCGGTATTCCAGGAGCAAATGGTAGCCGCCCAGGCTGCTTACGATCGCCTAACTGCTATGGGGGTTGCCCAGGAAGATGCCCGTTTTGTCCTCCCCAACGCTTGCGAAACCAAGCTAATTATGACTATGAATGCTCGGTCTTTGCATAACTTTTTCGCTCTGCGTCTTTGCCAGCGCGCCCAATGGGAGATTCGCGTTCTGGGAGAGAAGATGCTGGAGTTGGTGCAGCCGTTGGCTCCCTCCATTTTTGCTCACGCAGGTCCCAGCTGTGTCAGGGAAGGGATCTGTCACGAGGGTGCCTATAGCTGCGGGCGCCTGACTACCAACCATGCCTAGAAGCAAGAGACGAGAGCCATCCCGGGATAGGCAGGAAGCCAGTATCTCAGAGGATCTTCCTGCCATTCCGGATATCGAACAAATCGAAGGCAGACACCCTGTTTACCAAGCTCTTCAAGGGGAGCGGCTGATACACGCATTGCATCTTTTAAAAGGAGGCAGTGGGTCTTCTTTTGCCGCCATTGTGCGATTGGCAGAGGCGAAAGGGGTGCCCATCACTTGGCAGGAGCGTCCTCAGTTGGATCGCCTGAGTCAGCAACGCCCTCATCAGGGAGCTATTGCCATAGCGCTGGCTAAGCCTCTTAAAGACCCGGCCGACCTTTTAGCCCTCGCTCAAAAAAGAGGGGAGCTGCCCTTCCTGCTGGTCTTGGATGGTCTGGAAGACCCGCAAAATGTGGGTGCTCTTATCCGCAGTGCCGCCGCTGCCGGCTGTCATGGTCTGATTATGCGCCAGCGTCGAGCCGCCGGTGTCACTCCCGCTCTGATTAAAGCCTCTGCCGGTGCTTGGGAAGAGTTGGATGTTGCCCAAGTGGTTAACATCGCCCGTACCCTGGAGGAGCTGAAAAAAGCAGGGGTCTGGGTGGTGGGAGCTCATGCCGGGGAGAAAACTGTCTACCACCAAGATTTTTCAGCCATGCCGCTGGCTCTGGTTATCGGCAGCGAAGGCGCCGGTCTTTCCCACTTGGTGCGCCAAAGCTGCGACTTTCTGGTTTCCCTGCCCATGCAGAGCGCTGTCAACAGTCTCAATGCTGCTTCGGCAGGTGCTGCTCTGCTCTTTGAAATTGTCAGGCAAAGAATGCCAAAACCCGAAATTATTTATTGACCACGGAACTAATAAAGGGGTTGACAAAGGGGGAAAACAAATAGTATAATCTTTTCGCTGCTTGTTTTGCAGCCATACTATACTTGTGGTGGGATTCCCGAGTTGGCTAAAGGGGGCAGACTGTAAATCTGCTAGCACTGCTTTCGCTGGTTCGAATCCAGCTCCCACCACCATTTTCTTTGCTTCCGAGAACCCGCAGCCTCCAGGCGGGAGTAGCTCAATGGTAGAGTTCTAGCCTTCCAAGCTAGCTGTGCGGGTTCGATCCCCGTCTCCCGCTCCAAAGCAGTTTTTGCCCGCTGTCGGGCAACTCTTGCTGCACTTTGTGGTCAAGGCACTATGTCGGTTAGGTAAAAATGGTTTTTCTCAGCAAACATCGCGGGGTAGAGCAGTCTGGTAGCTCGTCGGGCTCATAACCCGGAGGTCGTGGGTTCAAATCCCTCCCCCGCAACCAGCTTTGTAGCCCTTACCTTACATACTGCGTACTTCGCAGTGGACAAAAAACCCGCATCGCAAATGCTTTTGCCCAAATCGCTGTAGCTTAGGTTACAGTAAATAATGCTTGTGTAGCTCAGTCGGTAGAGTGCGTCCTTGGTAAGGACGAGGTCATCGGTTCAATCCCGATCACAAGCTCCAACAAAACCCACATGACCCGCCGGTGACGGCGGGTTTTACCTTTTCTGACCAAGTTCTATTTTCCACCTGAGCAATAG
>WREE01000055.1 GCA_009779515.1 Symbiobacteriaceae bacterium | reverse complement strand
CACCGAGTTTATGGAGTTGTGCGGTGATAAGCAACTTTGGCATAATTATCTGGTAAAAAATGGTTTAGGGGATTATTTACTGCCAACCCGACCCTATTCCCCAGCCAACTTGCGCACCATGCTGCGCCGCTACCCCCTTCTTTTTCTTAAGCCCCGTGTTGGTTACGAAGCCCGGGGTATTTTGCGTATCGCCCAGGGGGAGAGCTTGCCGGCCTATAATAATACTCCCCATGCTATCCACTGGTTTTCGTCCGCCAGGCATAGGGAGTTACAAACAGGAACTTGCCATTTCAACAGCCGGGAAGGAGTTTTACGTAGCTGGGAGTACACCAGGGAAGCAGAATTCACTGCGGAACTACAAAAGCTGGACTTCTCGGGTTATATTATCCAGCAGGGGGTTCATCCTGCCACTTGGCGTGGCCATATCTTCGAGCTGCGCCTGATTATGCAACACGATGGCATAGGCTGGCGCTGTTTGGGCAAAGTCTTGCGTCTTACCGGACGCGCCAACCTTCCCTTAATAACCGCCGATAGGGAGACCTGGCAGGAGGCGCTACCGGTGCTTCAAGAGTTGTTTCCTGGGCAAGGTGCTGCTCTCCTCCAACAAAGCGAGGAAGTTGCTCACCAACTTGCCCAGAGCTTTTCCAGCGGTGCCATGGAGTTTTCCTTAGACTTTTTAATTGACACCACAGCTCGCCTTTGGATTCTCGAAGGAAATGGCAAACCCAGCAGCTTCCTGGTACAAATTGGGGATTACCATGGTCGCCGCCACAGCCTGGCAGCTAAACTGAGCTTTGCTCAGAAATTATACCTTAATACTCTTCCAGTGTCCGGCACGGAAACGCAGAATGATAATCGCGGAACGCACCAGCTGATCGGCAGCTAAAGCTGTCCAAGCCCCGATAAGCCCCATTTGGAAGTGGTTGACCAGCAGTAAAGCCAAGACGACACGCACTCCCCAGATACCAATGGTCGTAGAGTACAAAGACCATCTGGTGTCGCCGGCGCCACGCAAACCGCCTGCCAGCACCACCTGGGACATTTGGGGTACCTGGGTAAAAGCCACAATTTTCAGCACCCGCCCGGCTTGCTCGATAACGGTGGGAACGTCGGAATAGAGCCTGGCGACGGTAGTGCCGAAGAAGAAGAGATAAATAGTCATGGGAACGGCCAGGAACATACTCATACGCTGAGTCACCCAGCCGCAGGCTTCCGCCCAGTCGGTGCGTTTAGCCCCCAGACTCTGCCCCACCAAGGTGGTTGCCGCCATACCAAAACCCATGCCCGGTGCCATGGAAAGTGACTGGATATTCATGGCTACGACGTGGGAGGCGTAGGTCACAGTCCCCAGCCCGGTAACCGTAGTGGCAAAGATAAGGTTGCCCCCCCGCATAACAAACTGTTCGATAGCCGAAGGCAAGCCTACGTTAGCCACCCGACGAGCGATATCCCAGTTGAAACGAAATGGTTCCTTAAAGGAGATATGGATACTGCTGTTCCCGCGAAAGACCAGAGCTAAAGCCATGCACATACCAACAAAGCGAGAGATAGCCGTAGCCGTAGCTGCACCAGCTACCTCCATCCGCGGAAAGCCAAAGACCCCGTTGATAAGAAGGTAATTTAAAACGACGTTAATTAAGTTAGTGGCAGTGTTGTTGATCATAGGGTTACGAGTATCGCCGGCGCCGCGCACCTGAGCGTTACATGCCATGGTAATTTGGGCAAAGACTAAGCTAACACAGACAATGCGAAAATAACCAATAGCGTAGGCCATGGTATCAGGTTCAGCTTTCATAGCGTGAAGAATGGGGACGGAAAACAAAAACAAACCGGAGGAAACAATAAATCCCAAAATAGTAACCAGCACTAGGGTCTGTCTGGCTGCTTCGTTAGCCTGCTTATAGTCTCGGGCGCCGATGAGCCGAGCGACCAGAGCGGTGGTGCCTACATTGAGAGCTTGAAATATGGCGGTAGCAAAAAAGATGGGTTGGTTCGTAATCCCCACCGCCGCCGTCGCCGCTGCTCCCAAACGCCCCACCATGATCATATCCGCCATGCCTACTAAGCTCATCAGCAAGTTTTCAATTAAGGAAGGCAGTGCCAGGCGGAGGGCAATTTGCCCAGCGCGCTGGGTAGTTAATTCCTCGTCGGGATTGATTAAGCGGTTATGCTGCCTGCCTGAACCTCCGCCGGATGCCGCGTCGCTTTCAGCCAACTTAGGCACCATGACGGCTACCCCATCGGAGTCGAACTCTACCTCCATCTCTTCCTCTACGGTTGAAGTTACGGCAGATTCAAGTGCTGGGGTAGCGCCTGCGCTGTCGCCCGTAACCAGGTCTTCTTTCTCCTGCTTCTCGGTCGGTAGCAACAGCTCTTCTTCCCTCTTGCCGGTGGAGCCGCTGTCTGCCGCCGGATGCTTAGGATTGTTACTCATCAAAAAGCCTCTCTTTCACTCAATGTCAATTCTAACAAACTTAATTCGCCCAACACTCAACGTTTCCTTCTTTAATCCCATATGCCCTATTACCTAAAAAATCACCGCTCTTTGGTGTATAATTACACCAAAAAGCGGTTATTTTATCCCTTTAAGGTAAGTTAGGTAGGAAACAAAGAACCTGAAACCGGTGATTTAATTCTTGACTAGGGAGCAGGTTCGGTAATTTTTATTTCCACCATAACCGGCTTACCCCGCTGAGCAATAGCTACCAGGAAGATATAAGTATCTCCAAGATCATCACCTATCCTCCGGATGTTACCGGAGCTATCTATGTAGGCAACTAAGGGGTTGGAAGACCAGGTATAGACGTTACGCTTGGCGGGAGTACTTTTCCCTCCGGGAGCAACATTTAAAGTGGTTTTTAGCTCAATGGGTTGGCTTTTACCTTTCTCCACCGGGATAGTAATCCCATAGACCTTAGCGTAAAGGTCGGGGTCGTAAAGGTTCGAAGTCGGGAGATCCTTATCTTCCAGTAAGTAGTCGGTTTTAAAATTTTCCTCCGAGGAGTTTCTCGCCAAGATATAATACTTGTCATATTGGGTACCCGGTTTGGGTTCCACGGTAACCTCAAAAGTGTGCTGAATACCCAGATAATCGGTGAAGATAACATCCGCCTTACCTGGTGAAACACCCTTGAGCTTGCCGGCGCTGCTCACCTTGGCAACGGCTGGGTCTTTGGAGTACCAGAAACCGTTTCCCTTTTTGTCTACCGAGAAGTTATATTTCCCGGTGACCCCAGGTATTTGGGCGCTGGTTGCTACGGCATAGACTTTGAGGGTAACTGAAGCACCTTGAGAGACCGCAAACTCATAAGAGCCATAATCTTCCTGAGCCGAGGCTGCACCTTGAGCAAAATTTAGGTATTCTCGCACTTTATTCGTGCCATAACCCAGAACCAGTTCGCTATATTCCGGTAAGCGCACCTCTACAGGTAGGGTGGCAGAGTAGCCTGAGTTGGTCACCGTAATAATAGTGCTACCGGGACTAACCAGCTTTAAAATAGCATCGGACTGCTTGAAGGAGAGTTTGGCTACCTTTTTGTTGGTGCCGACTGCCTTGTTATCTATACGCCATCCTTTGGAGATGTCCGCTACTCCGGGAGCCAAAATGCCGGTTCCGCTTTTATCGCTGGCAGTAATTGTCCCGGTGTTCCCGTTAAACTTACCCACCTTTTCGCCGATCATGGGAGCGAAGCAATAAGCAACCAGAGTGGTATCATCTTTGACCGTCATACCCACTGGCACTGAGTTTCCTTTAAATAAGTTGGCCATGACAAAGGTAAGTTGATCTGGATCGTTAACCGCAGGTGATTTAGCTGCATAAACCGGAGAGGTAAAACCGCCTATTATCATGGCAAACGCCATCAAGATCCCCCATAAAGAACGCCAACGCGGTAAGCAACCCATGAGTTTCCTCTCCTTTCTTATATGCCAATAATCCCTAACTACCTACATTATACCAGTAAAAGCAACCCTATGTACGGTAATTGCCTAAAAAAACTTGGGAGAAAAAAGGAAATATGCGTGCCTTTTATATTTCAGGCTCGATAAGCCCGTAATTGCCATCGTTACGGCGGTAGACCACATTAACCGCTCCGGTATCTACATTGAGAAAAACAAAAAAGCTGTGCCCTAAAAGCTCCATTTGCAAACAAGCTTCCTCGGGATCCATGGGGGTAAGGGCAAAGCGTTTGCTGCGGACAATGCGTGCTTCTTCCACTTCGGTGACAACTTCCTCCACCTCAGGTAGAGGTGCCGGCACGGCCTTACGAATACTTTCTCTGTTCTGACGACGTTGCTCCAACCGGGTTTTGTAGCGCTCAATTTGACGCACTAAGCGTTCGGTCGTTAAGTCCAAGGCGCTGTAAAGGTCGCCAGCTCGGTCTTCCGCTCGCATATCGATACCCGCACCCACCAAAGTTATTTCCACCCGTTCCTGACCCTTTTCCCGAGAGCAGTTGACAAACGCCTCTACCTCCCGGTTAAAGTATTTATCCAGCCTTTGCAGCTTCCGCTGAAAGTGCTGCTCAATATCTTCGGTAATCGTAAATTGTCTGGATTTTATCGTAAGTTTCACGTAGTAAAAACTCCTTTCTCCTATCCGTTAATACGCTTCGATCATGCTCTGGGTGAACGCAGTTCATGGGCTTCTACTCGAAAAAAGGGGCGACCCAGTCGCCCCTTACCTGTGGAGGTTATGCGCTTATTATGTACATAGGTTACTTATTTGCGCACATTAAGCAGGGGTTTGTCCACCTGAGCGGCGCGACGATAGCCGTGAAACGCTCGCAAAGTGTGACTAAGATTGCGCCCTACATCGGCGAGACCTTCCATATGTTCGGTTAAGAGGCGCCTAAAAAGCTGCTCTTTAGCCAGGTGCTTTTCCAACATCGCCGTGCGCTCCTGTCTCAGGGGAAGAAGCTCCCCTAACTCAGCTAAACGCACTTCCAGAGGGATATCCCGGTAGCATACCACCAACTCTGCTTCAGCTTCATCCGTCGCTAAACGAAGCTGCTCCAGCTTAGCGGTGACGGGAGATAGCTCCCCGCTACGCACCTCTACGGCCTCCAAATCACCGGCAGCTACAGAGGCCAGAAGGTTATCCACCAAGGTATCCAGGAGAGCGATAAGGTCACACTCCTGCTGTAGATGGTGCAGCACTTTGTCACGACTGACCCTTCGTGCTTCCGGCAAGGGAAAACCACCCCTTTGTCTTTATACCTCGCGGCTTGTGCCTTTACTCTCCTGTAAAGCCTTGCGCATGGCTTCCACCCAAGTATCCCTAAGGTCGCTAAGATGCTGTTGCAGCTCTGCCACAATAGCAGGATCTTTAGTGATGTTAGCCTCGCGGCAACGGACTATATAGTGGTCGTAAAGGCGACCCAAATCCAGAGCAATCTGCCCGCCTTCATCTACGGGAAGATCCAAATCTAAAGAGATAAGAAGCTCATTTAAAATATCTTCCACATGCAGCAAGAGCTTGTTCGCATTTAAAAGATCGGCAGCTTCGATAGCCTCTGTGGTCTGGCGCAAATCCCGGATAGCTCTTTCGTATAGCATCAAGACAAGCTGCTGCGGAGTAGCCGTTTGAATTTGATTTTTACGATAAGCGGTCTGATATGTGTTACCGCCTGACATTTTATACCCTTTCGTCGAAAAAAAGACCGGAGAGTTCCTGTAGGGCAGCAACTAAATCGAGATACTTTTTGGGAGGAAACTCCCGGATTATTCTGTCTTGAGAAATATCGATTAAGCGGATCATGGTGCGAGGCAGCTTATCGTGGCGCACCAGCCGAAACTGCTCGTTTAAGCGTAGCTCCTCGAAAAGATTATTCCCACGGACGACCAGCTTATCCATATCTTCTGCGGTAATAATAGGCTCCGGTTCCTCCTGGACCTTTACATTCTGGATAGGTCCATTACGCGCCTGTTGGACTACGGCAGTTGCCGTTGCCTCAGATTCCTCAGCTGCAGCAGCAACTGAATTCCGCTGGACCAAAGTTTGTTGATTTTGGACTTGCTGCACCTGGGAAACACTCATTGCCTGAGTGGTACTCAGCAGGGGCGCAGCGTTAAGGACATCTATACGCAACCCTATACACCTCCCTTACATGCCAAACATGGACATAACACTGTTGTTAGACGGAGTAGAAAGGCCGCTCAGCAAACCCTGCATACGTGAATACTGCTCATTAGCTCTAGCCATAGCGGTATCGGCAGCGGAAAACTTTCTCATCAAAGTTTCTTCTTCCCGGGACAGGTATTCTTTCATGCGGTTAATTTGCTGGTTGTAGCTCTCCTGCATCCGCATATAATAAGTTTTTTGCAGCTCGACAATACCCGAAGCTTGGTTAGTGTAACGTTTGAGCAAAGTATCGGAACTGTTAGCAAAACCTCCAGTCCGCTCAACACTGCTCTCCGTGCCGTCTTCGTTGACCTTGGCGACACCACGGAAGAAGTTGGCAACCCCTTCCGCATCGCTATCCACGGCTTTACGAAGCCTGGCTTCGTCAAGGGTAATTTTGCCTTCACGATCGGTATCAATCCCTAGGGAAGAGAGCGTGCGAAAGGTACCGGTGGTTCCTATGTAGAAAAACATTTCCTGCATATCCCGGACAAGCCCCCGCATGGAGCTGTCGCCGTATAAGGGATCCCTACTGTCAATCAGCACCTGCATATTTTCCGGTGAAGTGCCAATGGTGGTGGGCAGGGTGTTTTCCATTCTGGTTTTTAAGTCGCTGTAGACCGAGTTGAATTTATTAACAAAGTCTTTGACAGCGCTAACCACATCATCGGTGGCGCTCTCTACCGTAAGAGTAGTACTACCGGTCTCTTTCAGGGTAAGCTTCATACCTTCGATAGCCGAAACTTCATTGGTACTACTGCGTACCGCTACTCCGTTAACGTTAAGGACGGCGTCTTGCCCACTGTACTTGGTTGGCGAAATGGTGCCTACCCCTGAAGCATTGGTAATTATGGCGCTGTCGAAGCGTAAGGAAGAGCCTCCGTTGGCGTTTTGCCCTAAATGAACTGCCGCACGGTTGTCTCCGGTGACACTCTTATACTGTTGGTTCAGTTTTTCCACCAGGCTTTCCATATTATCTCCCACAGCAACCTGCACCGAGATAATAGCACCATTGGCAGTGGTCAGGGAGATGGTGTTGCTCCAGTTGCCGGGGATATTCCCACTAACACTGGAGGCTTCGGTGTAGGCCACGCCGGATGCCAGGGTCCAAGAGCCGATGGCAGAGTTTTGTCCGGCGGAATCAGCAACATTAAAGCCACCGGAAGAGCCGCTTTCCGTCCCTGATAAAACCAGGCGGTTATCCACCACACTGGCTTGGACAAAGAGCTTACCCCCGGTTTCCTTGACTTTGGCTGCAGCCGCATCGTTAATAGCTTTCGCCAAGTCTGTCAGCTTCATATCACTTGCATAATTAACGGACAAAGCAAGGTTGGGATCATTAGCCGAGGAGAGGGTTAAAGTGCCGCTCCCGCCCAAAGTGGCATTGGCTTCCACCTTACGGCTGTACATGCTCTGGGAACTAGCTAGCTGCTGCACCCGAATACTATAGGAAGTCCCCGGTTGTAGCGAGCTACCGATGGTGGCCGTAGCTACCTTGTCATCGCTACTACTGGCTTTACTGGGACGGTAGGTCATAGGAGCTCGCAGCTCGTCCAAGTAACCCAATAAGGACTGTAAATCTGCACCGATGCTCGTCCAGGAATCCTGCGCCAGTACCGCCTTGTTGTGCTGGGTAGCTAAGGCTTCCAACGGCTTAGCTTTCGCTTTGAGCAAAGCATCCAGAATAGTATTCATATCCATACCGCTGCCAATACCCAGGTAACTCATAGATGACATGGTATCACCTCCTTATTTACAGCCTAAATTATATCCTTTACAAACTCAAAAGTCAATTCTCAGACAAAAGAGGGTCGGCGCGCGCCGACCCTCCGCCACTTAGACGTTATATACTATATAGGCTTGTTAGTTTAATCTACTTTACCTATTAACCTCTTAACCTAAGAGACGAAGAACTGTCTGGGGCTTGGCATTAGCCTGAGCCATCATGGCAGTGCCGCTCTGTAACAGGATATTGTTGCGGGTGAAGCTAGCCATCTCGTCCACCATATCAGTGTCGCGCACGCGGCTCTCGGCAATTAGCGTGTTCTCCGTGATGGTGTTCAAGTTGCGCACGGTGTACTCCAGCCGGTTCTGATAGGCGCCTAGAGTAGCACGAAGTGAGTTAACCGTGGCTACGGCTACATCCATGCCTTCAATTAACAATCTAAAAGCGTCTGGACTGTCAGTGTTTGTGTCACCAATAGGATTCTCGTTGGTTCCAAAGATACCATCATCGTTATCGAGACCAGGATTCCAAAGGGCCATTTCGGCAGAGAAGTTGCCATCGAAAATACCTTCTAAAGCACCCTCATTTCCGCGACCGGCTGCTAACTCACGTAACTGATACAGCAAGCCTTCGCCCTCAATGTTGGTTCTGGACAAAACCATAGTCTGGTTGATGTTGGCACCGATCTGGAATTGCAGGTCTTCCATAGCTACTCGCCCTAACAGACCGCCTGCTTCCTGGAATAAGGCACGGGTATTGAACTCGGCACGACCATTACGGTTCTCGTAGTCGATACCATCAAACTCTTCGACTTCGGCTTCTTCGCCGACAATGGCATTTAGCTCATAGAAAAGTTGATCAATTTCGTTAGCAATGTAATAGCGTTCCTCTGCAGTGTTGGTATCACTGTTGCCCTTGACAGCTAGTGTACGCACGCGGCGTAGCAGCTCGGAGACAACATCCAGAGCACCATCAGCAGATTGGATAAGGGAGATACCGTCTTGAGCGTTAGAAGAGGCCTGTTTCAAGCCGGCAATCTGGTTCCTCATCTTTTCGGAAGTAGCCAGACCGGAAGCATCGTCAGCGGCGCGGTTGATGCGCAAGCCGGAAGATAACTTCTCTAAGTTTTTAGAGAGAGCTAAGTCGGTAATTTGTAACTGTCTCCAAGTATTAAAGGCAGCCGGGTTGTTGTAAATACGCATTGTTCTTCCTCCTATTCTTTTATCGCATGTAGGTTAGCGACCTTACACTTACAGTATCGTCAGCACCAGGGAAGAACTTTAGCGATAGCGAAAAAGAAATGCAAATGATGTAAGCTACACTCTTGCGTCCAAAAGGGGAATAGCCCGTATCCGCACCTCCGGCTGAACTTCCAGGTAAACTTCCACGCTGGGAGGGGTGGCAGTTATGCGGAAGGAAAAGGCAGCGGCGGCAAAAGGTTCCCACTGGAAACGTTGAGCAGGATCCACCACTGCGGTAATATCGGGTTGAGCTACCGGTGATAAACCCACATTGCTCCAAGCGTTGGCTTCTTGTAAATGGAAGAAATGCATGGCAAAATCGATAACCGGGCGTTTGTCCCCAGGGGTAGCCCGGTAACAGAGGTCGCCGTTACGAGCGCGCCAGCGGTTTTCTTCCTCCAGCTCGACTCTCCCTTCCGCCACAATCTTTTCAGTCCAACGAACCGGCGTCTCAATATCGAACTCGGCACGCCAGGCATCGTAGTTTATTTCTATGTAAGCATCTTTGGGAATAACCTGCCATTGGGGAGGGTTAAACTGCCGCCAAGCCGCCGAAGGTTCCATTTGCATTTCTAACTGGGCGTTTTGGGTTTGAATACCAATCTGGGCAAAGGTAATATTTATCTCCAGGTTATAGCGGGGTATTTGTACCATGGCTTTAGCGTAAGTAATCTACCAGGGAAGGGGGCAGCAAGCGCGCACCAGTTTCTAAAGCAGTGCGGTATACCGTTTCCTGGGTTTTGAGATACATAATTGCTCCGGCCATATCGGTATCTTCCACCCGGTTACGTAAGTCGGTTAGAGTGGTGAGATTGTTAAAATGACGGGTATGAGAGGCACGGAAGCGGGCATCCAGGGTGCCGTACTCGGAGCGAAGGTGGTTAATACGGAAGAATTCGTCGCTGATTTCGATAAAAGCGTCATTCATGGCCTCCCAGTCGTCATTTTGTAGACTTTCCACTATACGGCGGAAAACGGCAAGGGTGTTGGCTTCACCGTTGGGATCGTCCACATCGTCGCCAAAGACATCGAAGATATTCAAGTTGAACTTAAGGATGACGTCGTTACCGATCTCCATAATACGTGCTTCCCGGTTGGCTTCGTCCGATATCTCATAGCCGGGTATGTCGATATCGTAGATAATAGGGTGAAGGGGGCGGTGGTTGATATCGGTGCCGGCAAAAACGAAGGTGCCCGAGTATTCGGTATTACCGACATCCAGCAGATGCTCCATTAAACTAGCTATTTCAGCAGCAATAACTGATCGTTCGTCAAAGGTATTAGTATCGTTAAGCGCTTTGATCATCAACGTCCGCACATGGGAAACCACATCGATCACGTTGTTCAGCGCCTGTTCGGTAGCGGCATGAACACCCATCATATAGTTGAGGTTTTCCATATACTGCTCGGTTTCGTTTTGGGTGGTGTCAATACGTAGCAAAGACTGCAGATTTAAGGGATCGTCGGAGAGGCGGTTGATCTGTTTACCAGTATAGAGGCGCTCCTGCAGCTTATCCATACGCTGCATGCCAGCGTTGAGGTTGAGGAGGAAGCCTCGGGTCATCATACTCTGGGTGACGCGAATAGCCATGATACTATCTCCCTTCTGGTGACAGTCTTACCTGAAGACCCTGTCCATGAGTATGGTAAGGACATCGTTGAGTGCGGCGGAGAGGCGGGCAGCAGCGGCATATGCCTGTTGGAAGCGTATCATGCTGGTCATCTCCTCGTCCAGGGAGACATCGGAGATGGAGGAGCGTCGCTGTTCCAGCTGCTTGGTCTGATAGGCAGATGTCTCGTAGAGGCGGATGTTAGAATCGGCGCGAATGCCCAGTTCCAAAAGAAAGGTGTGAAACTTCTCTTCGAAGGTATTCCCCAGAAAAATTAAGCCATATTCATCCTCCAGCCAGGTGCCGGAGATATAATCGTCGTTGATGCCTTCGGCGAGGGTCAACAGCAAGGCTTTATTACTGCGAATCTGCGCCAGACGCAACGCATTGATGTTGTTACCCGCAAACTGACCATCGGGTCCGGAGTCCGAAAACTCCCCGTCTTCGTCTAAGCCCACAGCAGCGATCATTTGTAGCCCCTGTAACCCATCCATAATCAGGGGGTTCACCCGTATGGAGAAACCCGTTGGCTGGAAAGCCTCTTCATCGTCTTCAAAGCCGTTGGGAACAAAGAAATCCAGGCCTTCCTGCCATTCACCATCACTGTCCTGCCAGT
>WREE01000054.1 GCA_009779515.1 Symbiobacteriaceae bacterium | reverse complement strand
GAGTTTGTCTTTGAAAAAATGCTGCAACGTATGGTGAATGTCATGAACTTCCGGGCGGCGGAAAGGCAACAATCCTTAATAGTGCATATCGCTAATGAGGTTCCCCGAAGGTTCATTGGGGACGACCAGCGGTTGGCGCAGGTGGTTACTAACCTGCTGGGTAATGCCATCAAGTTTACCCCTAACGGGGGAGCAATCTCCCTCAGTGCCAATCTGGTCTCCACAAGTGACGATACCAGTGTTGTCAGTATTGCGGTTACCGATAACGGCATTGGTATCTCCCCGGAGCAGCAGGAGCGCCTTTTTCGTTCTTTTGTCCAGGCGGAGGCCAGCACCACTCGTAAGTATGGTGGCACCGGCTTAGGGTTAGCTATCTCTAAAAGTATCATCGAGCTCATGGGGGGAAGTATTGCGGTAGAGTCTCAGCTGGGGGTAGGCTCCACCTTTACCGTTACTGTTCCTCTGAGACATGGGGTTACCCGAGAGGTGGATTATCCCCAGCAGATCGAGTGGGGGAGCATAAGGGTCTTGACCGTAGATGACGACAGCTCAGTCCTGGAGTATATCCAGGAGGTTCTCAGACGTGCTGGCGCGGTCTGCGATGTTGCCCGAAGCGGGGAAGAGGCTCTCGAGTTAGTGGAGCGTAAAGGGGAGTATCAGTTCTACTTTCTGGATTGGCAAATGCCCGGCATCGACGGCATATCTTTAGCTCGTATGCTTAAAACCAGGCGTTCTTATACCACCAATGTTGTGATTATGATCTCCTCTAACGACTGGACGATTATTGAACCTGAAGCCAAAGCTGCCGGGGTTGACAGCTTCCTCTCGAAGCCTCTTTTTCCTTCGGATATTGTGGATATTATCACGGAAACTATAGGGGTAGTCCGTAACGATAACCCAACTGTCGCTACGACAGAGCTCTCTTTAGTAGGGAAGCGTATACTTTTAGCCGAGGATGTGGAGCTTAACCGCGAAATAGTCATCGCTCTGTTAGAAGCTACCGGGGTGGAGATAGTCTGTGCCGAAAACGGTGAGGAAGCTTTGCGCCTTTATGCCGCTGACCCCGACTATTTTGATCTCATCCTTATGGACTTACAAATGCCGGAGATGGATGGCTATGAGGCTACACGCCGCATACGCTGTCTGGAGAATCCTTTGGCGCTAAAGGTACCTATCATCGCTCTCACCGCTAATGTTTTTCGGGAAGATGTGGAAAAATGCTTAGAAGCAGGCATGAATGGGCATTTAGGTAAACCTCTGGATTTCGGTGTGGTGCTGGCGACGCTGCAAGAGTATTTATTTGGTTAAGAAAGGGTGTCTCTATTGATCAAGCGCTTTTTGGCTTTTTACCAGCCTCATAGAGCGCTCTTTTTTTGGGATATGGGTGCTGTCTTTCTGATGGCTTGCGCCGATTTAGTCTACCCCAATATTGTGCGTCAAATTATTAACGATTATGTTCCTTCTGGCAATACGCGGCTCTTTGCTCTTTGGGGTGTAGCGCTCTTCTTTATCTACCTGGCCAAGGCAGGCTTAAACTATTTTACCGAGTACTATGGTCACTTAGTAGGCATTGGTATGCAGGCAGATATGCGCAACACCCTCTTTAGCCATTTGCAAAAGCTGCCCCTGGCCTATTACGATGAGCATATGGCAGGCGACCTGATGTCTCGCCTAGTCAACGATTTAAACGAAATGGCAGAGCTGGCTCATCACGGTCCGGAAAACTTACTGCTGGGGAGTATTACTCTAATTGGTGCTTTCTTTATTTTAGGCAGGGTTAGTCTAAAGCTAACGGTTGTCCTTTTCCTTGCCCTCCCCCTGGTTATTATTTTTGCTCTTGCCATGCAAAATAGGATGGACGAAGTCTCCACCCGCACCAGGGAGGAGCTCTCGGAGGTCAACTCCGACTTGGAAAATGCTCTGGCAGGTATCCGGGTGACCAGAGCCTACGTCAATAGCACTTACGAGAGTATGAAGTTCGCTGGGCAAATTGAGCGCTTTCGCGCCGCCAGTGCCAGACGTTATAAAATAATGGCCGAGCTATCTTCGGGTATTTTCTTTTTTACCGATGTTTTTTACCTTATTGTGATGACGGTAGGGGGTTTCTTCTTCTTCCGGGGGGAAATCAATGTCGGTGACTTTACTATGTTTTTGCTCTATGCTGGAACATTCCAAAAACCGATCCTCCAATTTTGGAGCTTCTTCGAGCGGCTTCAGGGGGGGATGACCGGCTTTCGTCGGGTTTTGGAGATAATGGATATGCCGGCGGAAGAAGAGCATCCCGAAGCCGTGGCGGTAGCCTCGGTGGTGGGGGAGATCGAGTTTCGCGACGTATCTTTCAGTTACACCGAGCGCCGGGGAGCTAACACGGGGGAAGAGGAGGGCGACGCCAGGGAGGCGACGCCTCAGCACGAGGTTATTAGCCACTTGAACCTGCATATCCCTCCTGGGAAGACCATAGCCTTGGTAGGTCCCTCGGGAGGGGGGAAGACCACCCTCTGTCACTTAATTCCGCGTTTTTACGATATTACCAGTGGGGCTATTCTCATCGACGGTCGTGACCTGCGTCACTTTACCCGGGATAGTTTACGGCAGCATATAGGTATAGTGGCACAGGAGGTTTTTCTTTTTGCCGGCAGCATTCGTGAAAATATAGCTTACGGCGATTTAAGGGCCGATGAGGAAGCCATCCGGCAAGCTGCTCAAAGAGCCCGCATCCATGACTTTATTTTAAGCCTGGAGTATGGCTATGACACTTTTATTGGTGAGCGGGGGGTTAAACTCTCAGGGGGGCAGAAGCAGCGCCTCTCCATCGCCCGGGCTTTTCTTAAAGACCCTTCAATTCTTATCTTAGATGAGGCTACCTCCTCTCTGGATAACGCTACCGAAGCCTTAATCCAGGAAGCCTTGGATGAGTTGGCGGTGGGGCGCACCACTATCGCTGTAGCTCACCGCCTCTCGACTATTTATAACGCCGATGAAATTATCGTTCTTACCACGGAAGGTATCGTTGAACGAGGCGATCACCGTCAGCTTCTGGCTCTAGGTGGCGTATATGCGGAGCTGCATGGTGCCAGGTCACCGGAGAGGGTAGCTTGGGATGTGGCTGAACATTAAGTAACCGTGATGGTTTAAGGAGAGATAACGATCAAGCACTTAACTATTGCTATAGATGGTCCAGCCGGGGCGGGTAAAAGCACGGTCGCTAAAGCGGTAGCTGCTGAGCTCGGTATTACTTACTTAGATACCGGCGCCATGTACCGCTCCCTAGCTTGGTTAGCTGCGCAGCGAGGGGTATCTTGGGAAAACGCAGGGGGGTTAGCCGCTCTGGTGGGGGAGGACGCGCTGCAGATAGTTTCCAGTAACCAAGGCACCCGCATTTTTGCCGCTGAGCAGGATATTACCCCCGAACTGCATACTTCGGCTATGGGTGAAGGCGCTTCCCAGGTGGCGCAGCACCCGGAGGTGCGCCAGCAGATGGTAGCCTGGCAGCAGCGCTTTGCTGCCAGTCAGGATGCGGTTTTAGATGGTCGCGATATAGGCACCCAAGTGCTCCCCCAGGCTACTCTTAAGCTATATCTTTCCGCTTCAGCCCGGGTTCGCGCTACCAGGCGCTATCAAGAGCTACAGGAAAACGGTCGGCTCTTTGGTTTAACTTTGGAGGAGATTGAAGCTGATATCACCCTTCGTGACCAGCGGGACATGAACCGCGAGGTAGGTCCTCTCAAGCAGGCCGAGGATGCCATCTTCATCGACACCAGTGAGCTTACTATCGAAGAGGTTATTGACTTGGTGAGAGGCTTGCTCAAGGGTAAGGAGCGGTAAAAAGGCAGGTGGTTTTCCCTGAGCTTTGGTTACACGTTACTCTATTGGTCGCTACGCTCCCTGCTGAGCTGTTTATGGCGGATCCAGGTTAGTGGCTTGGAGCATATCCCCGCCCAAGGAGGAGGCATTGTTTGCCCTAACCATACCTCCAACTGGGATCCTCCTTTGGTGGGTACCCACATCCCCCGGGAGCTGCGCTTTATGGCGAAAGAGGAGCTTTACCGTATGGCCTTTCTGCGTTGGTTGCTCCCGCTGCTGGGGACGGTAAAAGTTAATCGTGAAGAGAACGACCGGGATGCCATGCGCCAAGTGCTTCAATACTTACAAAAAGGTGACCTTTGCGTTATCTTCCCCGAAGGGAGTCGCTACCGGGATGGTGAACTGCACCCTTTCCTACCGGGAGCAGCCTATTTTGCTCTTAAGACCGGGGTGCCTCTGATCCCCCTAGCCTTGGTAGGGGATTATCAACGGCGGCAGTCTACCCTGCAGTTTCGGATTGGGCAACCTCTGTACCCTCCTTTACAGAAAACTCCCAAACGTGAAGATATCGAAGCCTGGACTGAAGCTCTCTACCAGGCAGTCCGTAAGCTGCAGGAGGGTTAGTATGGAGGTCATCCGAGCAGCACATATGGGGTTATGCGAGGGGGTGAGCCGAGCTTGCCGTTTGGCCTACGCTTGGGTCGATCACCCCGGGGGACTTTACGCTACAGGACCGGTAGCCCACAATCGGCAGTTGATAACTGCTTTGGAGCAGGCGGGACTATGCACCGTGGCTACCTTAGCGGAGTTACCCCCAGATAGTGCCTTTTTAGTGCGTGCCCATGGTATTTCCCGCCAGGAGTGGGCAGAGCTGGAGCAGTTGGCGCAAGACAAGCAGGTGACAGTGGTTGACGCCACCTGCCCTTGTGTTGCTCATATCTTTCAGTTGGCGGCAGCAGAGGGCGCTAAAGGGGGTACCGTCCTCCTACTGGGGGAAGCCGGTCACCCTGAGGTGGTGGCTACCGCTTCCTGGGCAGGAGCTAACTGCTTGGTGGTCTCTGGTTACTCTCAGGTAACCGCTCTGCTTCAGGAAGCAAAGCTAAGCGCCGAGGATCCTGTAGTGCTTTTAGTACAATCTACATTGGAACAGACACTTTTTTTCGATTTTGTGGAGAAGCTAAGAAGGGATTTTAAGAGAGGTGTCGTATTTAACACTATCTGTCCAGCTACGCAAAAGCGTCAAGACGCTGCCGTTGCTCTAGCACAACAGGTGGATCTTATGCTCGTTATCGGAGGGCGCCATAGTGCCAATACCAGGCACCTGCACGATCTCTGTAGCCGAGTTAACCTCAACACCCTATTGCTGGAGGAAGCCCACGAGCTTGCCGGGGAGGCTTTGCTTGGTGTCACTACGGTGGGACTAACAGCAGGAGCTTCTACCCCGGAGTGGATTATCGAGGAGGTTGAAACTAAAGTGACGGAATGGGAGAAGAAAGAACCAACACCGGAGGAGTTAGCTGAGCGTAAAGCTGAAGAAAAAGCTGTGGAAGAGCTGGAACCGGAAACCCAAGAGCAGGCTTTACAGCAGCCCCAGGAAGAGGAAGCTGCTCCGGAGACTCCAGAAGCTGCAGAAACTTTAGCCCCTACAGAGCTGATTACCGCTACGACAGAACCGACAGCAGAAGAAGCTACCGCGCCAGATACCCCTGATGAAATCACACCTGAAGTGGCTCAGCCGACAGAGGATGCTCTCCCAGAGGAAACAACTCCTGAACAGGAGGAGGAACCCACTGAGAGCATGGAGGAAGAGACTTCGGTGGGAGACTTGGAAGAGGCCATGGAGATGGGTGCTTTCGATCTGCCTCGCCTTTCCATTGGGGATATCATCAAAGCGACGGTGGTCAAAATCCACGCCGATGAAGTTATGGTGGATGTCGGACTGAAGTCGGAGGGTGTCATTCCCCGTCGGGAACTGAGTATCGACACCTCGTTACCGGCAGATGAAATTGTCAAAGTAGGCGAAGAGATAGAGGTAGAAGTCTTCCGCTCCGAAGATCAAGAGGGGCGTATTACCTTCTCCAAACGTCGCGCCGATCAGCAAAAGCACTGGGGACGGGTAATCGAGGCTTTCGAGAACGAAGAAATCATCGAAGGCAAGGTTCTGGAAGTAGTCAAAGGTGGTTTGCTGGTAGATATCGGGGTACGTGGTTTCATGCCTGCTTCCCAAGCGGAACGCCGCTACACCAACGATCTCAAGCATCTGGTGGGGGAAACAGTACGCTTAAAGCTCTTAGAGGTAGACCCCAGCCGCGATAAGCGGCGCGCCATTGTCAGCCGCAAAGCTGTGCTGGATGTGGAAGCCGAAGCTGCCAAACAAGAGTTCTGGGGGAAAGTTAGCGAAGGTGATTTGGTTACCGGTGTTGTGCGGCGTCTCACCGAGTTCGGTGCCTTTGTCGATTTAGGCGGGGTTGACGGCTTGCTGCATATCTCAGATATGGCCTATCATCGAGTTAACAAGCCTTCCGATATTGTGGCGATTGGCGATGAGCTTCAACTTAAGGTGCTAAAGCTTAATCCTGAAGCCAGCCGCGTCTCTCTCGGCTTGAAACAAATGCAACCCAAACCTTGGGAAGCTCTCAGTCAGGAGCTACTGCAGGGAGATATTATCCAAGGCACGGTAGTCCGTATCGCTCCTTGGGGCGCCTTCGTCAATGTGCGTCCAGGTATCGATGGTCTTATCCACATCTCGGAGTTGGATGTGCAGCGGGTGGCTACGGTAGACGATGTGGTGCAAATTGGAGACGTTATTCAAGCGGTAGTCCTCTCCGTAAACCCGGAGAAGGAGCGCCTTAGTCTCTCTTTACGAGCGATCCATGCTATGCAAATAGTAGAAGAAGAAGGGGATTACTTCGAAGAGGAAGAAGCCCCTGACCTAGCTGAGGAAGCGGAAATATTCGAGGAAGTAGAAATGGCTGAAGAGGTTGAAGTCCTTCAGGAGACCGAAGCAGTCGAAGAAGTTGAAGAAGCTGAGGAAGACCCTGAGGTTACGGAGCCTGAAGAACCTAAGGAACCGCAAGTTTAGTTTCGGGTAGACTTTATATTTTAAAAGAGCTGTCCGCTTGCAGGACAGCTCTTTTGGCAGAACAGGGGGTTTCCATATGGCTCTCCCTCAGGTAGCTTATCTCCTCCCTGGCTCCCTGGCAGTTGCGGCAGCTATTGAGCCGGGGTGGCAGTTAGTGGCTATTAACGGAGTGGCTATAGGGGATATCTTAGATTACCAGCTGGCTTGTGCCGAAAGCAACCTCGCGGTGGTTTGGTTAACTCCCCAAGGGGACAAGAGGGAGATTGTTTTAACTAAGGCTATCGACCAGGATCTCGGTATTGTTTTTACTTCCCCTACCTTAGATCAAGTTCGGGTGTGCGCGCAAAAGTGTCTTTTTTGCTTTGTGGATCAAATGCCCCCTGGCTTAAGAAGCTCTTTGTATGTTAAAGATGACGATTACCGCCTTTCCTTCTTGAGCGGCAGCTACCTCTCCCTAAGCAATTTATCCTCCGTCGATCTGCGGCGTATAGTCAGCCTTAAGCTCTCTCCTTTGTATGTTTCTGTGCAAGTAGGCGACGACGATATCCGGCACCAGCTGTTAGGATCGCCGCCAGGCAGAGACTTCTGGCAGCTCTTTGATTATCTGCTGGAGGGAGGGATTGATCTCCACTGCCAAGTTGTTCTCTGTCCCGGGTATAACGATGGGGCGGTGTTGGTTAAAACCGTGGAGCAGTTGGCCTTACGCCGACCTGGGGTGCTCTCTTTGTGCCTTGTTCCCTTAGGTCTTACCGCTCATCGGCAGGGGCTGGCGCCTTTACGCTTACCTACGACCAGAGAAGCCGAGTTGGTGTTGCACCAGGTTTCCTCATGGGTTGGGGAGGGGTTGACTTGGTTGTGGGCGGCAGACGAGTTTTATCTTATGGCTAAACGGTTGGATCTTTTGCCCGCAGCTGAGGAGTATGCAGGTTACGAGCATTTAGAAAACGGGGTAGGGCTTCTCCGCTCTTTTCTGCAGGAATGGCAAGAGCTGCACCCCCTGCCAGCTCCCCGGGAAAGGCGTTCAGTGACGATAATAACCGGGAACAGCGCTGCAGAAGGGCTATTGACGGTTTGGCAGGAGCTGGCAGAGTTGCTTCCTTTGCAGGTGGTGGCAATAACTAACCACCTTTTTGGCTCAACGGTTACCGTAGCCGGCTTGGTAGCCGGCGGCGATATTTTAGCGCAGCTCCCTCCAGCTCAGGTAGCTGGTAGGTTATTGCTTGTACCCCAGGTTATGTTGCGTCAGGGGAGCGAGCTGTTTATTGACGATCTCACCCTTACCCAGCTTCGGGAGCAATATCAAGCTTGGGGAGCAGAGTTGCGCGCCATACCTGCTACCGCCGGAGGGCTTTATGCCGCTCTCTTTCCGTCCCAACCGCTAGCAGGTCGTCGAAGAGTTGCCAGGAGGTTTATTTATGAATAATATAGTTGCTATTGTTGGGCGACCTAACGTGGGTAAATCTACCCTTTTCAACCGCATGGTGGGACAGCGACGCGCCATTGTTGATGATCTCCCCGGCATCACCCGAGACCGTCTTTATGGCAAGGTGGAGTGGCGTGGAGATACCTTTACCCTCATCGATACCGGAGGCATAGAGGTTAGTGAAGTAACCGATATTACTATGCAAGTACGAGTGCAAGCCGAAATTGCCATTGCCGAGGCAGATCTCATCATTTTTATGGCAGACGCCCGGGATGGCTTAGTCCAGGGGGACAAGGAGATCGCCGAACTGCTGCGCCGTTCCCGAAAAAACTTACTGCTGATCGTTAATAAAGTAGACAATGCCAAAATGCAGGAAGTGGTGCCGGAGTTTTACCAGTTGGGTCTCGGAGAGCCTCTTACCATATCTGCTCTCAGCGGTCTCGGCACCGGTGACCTGCTGGATGCTATTTTTGACCTTCTCCCCTCCTCTCCTGAAGAGGAAGAGGACGAGGATATTATTAAAATTGCCGTGATCGGCAGGCCTAATGTGGGTAAATCATCTTTAGTGAACGCACTGCTGGGTGAAGAGCGGGTTATTGTCTCTCAGGAACCGGGCACGACCAGAGACGCCATCGATAATCTTCTGGAATACCAGGGAAGGCGTTATCTTCTGGTTGATACCGCCGGAGTGCGGCGTAAATCCAAAATTTACGTTAATGTGGAGCGTTACAGCGTTATTCGCGCCTTGCGAGCGGTGGAGCGGAGCGATGTGGTTCTAGTCCTACTGGACGCTTTGGATGGTGTTACCGACCAAGATAAACGCTTGGTGGGTTATGCCCATGAACAAGGGCGAGGGTTGATTCTAGTCTACAACAAGTGGGATTTAGTCGACAAAGATATGCACACTGCCGATAGAATGATTAAAGAGCTACGCTCGGAGTTGCTTTTTTGCCAGTATGCCCCGGTGGTGACCATTTCGGCCAAAACGAAGCAACGCATAACTCGTTTGCTCCCCTTAGTGGACGAAGTTGCTGAGCAGCATGCTATGCGGGTTTCCACTTCATCCCTCAACGATTGGCTTCAGGAAGTTATGCGGATGACCCCTCCTCCCAGTGAGCATGGCAGACCGTGCCGCATATATTATGCCAACCAAGTAGCGGTGAAGCCTCCGACCTTTGTCTTTTTTGGCAACGATCCCGAACGAGTTCATTTCTCCTACCGCCGTCATTTAGAAAACCAGTTACGAGCCGCCTATGGCTTTAACGGCACCCCAGTCCGTTTTATTTTCCGCCAAAGGGAACGTTCCTAACCTAGGGGAAAAAGGTTATAAAATGATGCAAGTCGAATGTAAACAGCAAGGAGTGATGAAAAATGCAGCAATACTCACACGAAGTAGCTCAAATGTGCCAAGTGGCGCGAGGAGTTAACCATGGCGCTGCTCCTATCCCCGTGGAGGGGCGTTGGGTCAAGGTCACAGAAATTAATCAAATTAGCGGACTCACTCACGGGGTTGGCTGGTGCGCTCCCCAACAGGGAGCGGTTAAGCTAACTCTCAATGTTAAAAGCGGCATTATCGAAGAAGCTCTCATCGAAACCTTAGGTTGTAGCGGTATGACGCATTCGGCAGCTATGGCAGCGGAGATTCTCCCAGGGAAAACTATCCTGGAAGCTCTCAACACCGATTTAGTTTGCGACGCGATCAACGTGGCTATGCGGGAACTATTTTTACAAATTGCCTATGGTCGCAGTCAGACTGCCTTTTCCGAAAATGGGCTCTTGATTGGCGCCAGTTTGGAAGATTTAGGGCGGGGGATGCGAAGCCAGATTGGCACCATGTTTGGTACCAAAGATAAGGGACCGCGCTACCTGGAACTCACCGAAGGCTATGTCAACCGTCTGGCTCTCGATGAAAGCGATGCTATTATCGGCTATGAATTTATCAGCTTGGGACGTATGATGGAAGCCATTAAAAACGGGGAAACAGCCCAAGTAGCTTTGGAAAAAGCTACCGGCAGTTACGGTCGCTTTGCCGAAGCCGTACGCTATATCGACCCCAGGAAGGAGTGAGCTACATGCCATTATTTGAAGGATATGAACGGAGAATCACTAAGATTGAGCAGGAGCTAAAAGTCCACGGTATAGCCTCCCTGGATGAGGCTCAGAGCATGTGCTCCCAGGCCAAGATCGATCCTTTAGCGATAGTCAAGGGGATTCAACCTATCTCCTTTGATAACGCCGGCTGGGCATATGTGGTGGGGGCTGCTATCGCCCTTAAAAATAAGGCCAGCGGTGCCGCAGCAGCGGCGGAGTATATTGGAATTGGCTTGCAGAGCTTTTGTATCGCAGGTAGTGTAGCCGAAGAGCGCAAAGTGGGTCTAGGGCACGGCAATTTGGCAGCCATGCTGCTTCGCGACCATACCCAGTGTTTTGCTTTTTTAGCCGGTCACGAAAGCTTTGCCGCCGCTGAGGGTGCGATAGGTATAGTGCGTAACGCTAACAAAGCGCGGGTAAATCCTTTACGGGTTATCTTAAATGGTTTAGGTAAAGATGCGGCGCAAATAATTGCTCGCATTAACGGTTTTACTTATGTGCAAACCGAATTTGATTATGGCAGTGGCCAGGTGAAGGTAGTTCGGGAAGTTCCTTATTCCCAAGGTGAGCGTGCCGGCGTTCGTTGCTATGGCGCCGATGATGTTCGGGAAGGGGTAGCTATTATGCACCTGGAGGGGGTAGACATCTCCATTACCGGTAACTCCACTAACCCTACTCGTTATCAGCACCCGGTAGCCGGCACCTACAAGAAGGAATGCTTTGAACAGGGTAAGAGCTACTTCTCCGTGGCTTCAGGGGGGGGAACTGGACGTACCCTTCATCCGGATAATATGGGAGCCGGTCCTGCCTCCTACGGGATGACCGATACCATGGGCCGCATGCACTCCGATGCCCAGTTTGCCGGTTCCAGTTCGGTGCCTGCCCATGTAGAAATGATGGGCTTTTTAGGGATGGGGAATAACCCCATGGTGGGAGCCACCGTGGCTGTAGCGGTAGCTGT
>WREE01000053.1 GCA_009779515.1 Symbiobacteriaceae bacterium | reverse complement strand
TATACCGCCCACTGACCCTTACATACCGCCCACCGACCCTTACATACCACCTTCTCCCCAACCTCCTGAACCCTACACCCCACCTGGTTCACCGCCAGACAACCCCAATATACCACCCTCTCCCCCGGAGAAACCTAATACCCCAGATCCCAACGATCCTCCCCACGAATTCCCTCCCCCTGATGTTCCAGAGACCTACCTGCCACCACCTCCTCACGAACTTCCTAAAACTGGCGCTTCCACTATTTGGGTTTCCACTCTCTACTTGATGGGGGCTTCTAGTATAACCGGTGGTTTATTCCTCAAACGTAAAATATCTTTACAGCCGGAAATGCAGCTACCGCTATCGGAAGTTCCGCCGACGGTGAGCAAACGGTCACGGCGTTCCAAAGCTAGACGTAAGCGTCAAGATCCTCCTAATTTTACCGCTCTCCTGCTACTCCTTCTTGTAATCACCAGCACCCTACTTGCTGCTTGCTCAACCACAACTCCCACCTCAGCGCCTGCTACCTCTCCACCGACACCGATGCTACTGCATATGCCAGATATTGAAATTCTCCCCCTGCAGGGGGAACCACCCCTTATCGACCCCGAAGCTACCTTTCGTATTACCGGACCTCAGGGTATACCCACCAGCGAGTTAACCAAACTTATTACTACCACTCCCGCAGTGGACTTTGCCGTCATCCAGGAGGATGGCGGCTCCTATTTAATGAAGCTAAATAACGCTCTCAAACCTAACTCCCTCTTCCAAGTTGTCATAGCCGCTGAACAAGAATCTCGTAGCTGGCTCTTCCAGACCAAAAAGGAGTTTGCGATAACAGCCACTCTCCCTAACCATAACGCCTTCTGGGTTCCTTTAGACAGAGGTATTGAGATCTACTTCAATCAAAGCGATCTACCCGATATAGCCCCCTATGTCACCATAACCCCTCGAGTTGAAGGTTACTGGGAACAACATCGCTCCACCTGGGTCTTTGTCCCCGACCTACTACAGGAAGATACGCAATATACCATAAAAGTTGACGGCAGCCTCTCCAGTATAGCTGGAGAGCTCTTAGGTAAAGACTATATTTTTTCTTTTAGGACAGATATTTTAAATTATCAAACAGGCAAAATTACCATTGCCGGTGATTACTATGAAAGCTTTACCAGTAGCGATACCCCTCTCATCGAGTTACTGGTTTGGGACAGCGCTTGGCAACAAGCCGATTTTACCCTTAATGTCTATACTCTCCCTGAGCCAGAACAGCTTTTAACTATTTTAGCCCAACACCATGCCCACACGGCTGGGACTATTGCTCCGGTATCTTTTACGGGCTACAATGTCACCAGTTTTCGCTCAGACCCCGAACCTTGGCGAGACAACTTACTCTTTAGCGTCGAAAGCAAAATTGCTTCCGTTATTTACCCGGACTATTATTGGTATACACCAGCTTATTTAATGCTCCCTGAAAGCTTAGCCCCAGGTTGGTACTTAGTAGATATCTACACTGATGGCAACAGTGAATACAATTTGGATCCTACGGCTTTTCAGAAGTTAATTCAAGTTAGCGATACCATGGTGTACCTCCATGCCACTTATCAAAACCTGGTAGTTTGGCTCCACGATGCTTCCGAGGGGGGAGCTTTAGAGGGAAGCGAAATCTACCTGGAAGATGAACTCCTGGGACAAAGCGATGCCGATGGTCTTGCGCTTCTTACGATAGCAGACACGGCGGATAGCCAGGCTTTTAACTGGCTGCAGATTAAAAATACCGATGCAACTTCCTTTATCACCCCTGTTACCCTCTACGGTGCCAACGATACCCCCAACCCTTCCGAGCTATACTATAGCTACCTCTTTACCGACCGCAAGGCATATCTACCTACCGATACCATCGAGTTATGGGGAGTGGTGCGTTCCCGCCATGGCACCCCGCTCCCCCAGGAAGCCACCGTGGCACTGCAGAGCTGGCGTTATAACTCTCGCCTCCAAACGGGAGAGGAAGTTAATATCGTGGAAATGCCTGTACTCTTAAACCCTTCGGGAAGCTACCATGTTTCCCTTCCCTTAGATAATTACATCTCCACATACTACACCATAGCCCTCTTCTTCCCAGGTATAGAACAGCCTGTAGATACCACTTACATGCAGGTAATCGACTACCGTAAGCCTATTTATACCGGCACTATCACCTTTGAACAACCCACCGCTTTCAGTTGGGAGACGGTCACCCTGAACAGTCAGATTACCTTTTTTGAGGGAACTCCGGCTGTGGATCTACCACTACTGCTCAATCTTACTTCATATGCTCCCAACCTATATTATGACCAATACTTTTTTGGTAACACCAATCTCGCAGGGCAGTATAACCTTGACTTTATTCCCGAGCAGCTTGCCCCAACCGCATCTCCCTGGTGGGAAGCTACCGTTTCCAGTGACCGTGTCTCCTGGCAACCCAGGACTCTTAGCGCCTACTTGCGCAACAATGCTGCGGAAGACGCTCCCTTTTACTTACATGCCGATATCCCCATTTTCGCCACCGATATTATGCTGCGAGCTGCCTGGGATGAGGCCACGACAACGGTCAAGGTGAAGAGCCACTTGTTGGACTTAACCAACTATCAGACAGCAACTCATCGTTATGGACCTTATGATAGCTTAGCCGGCAACCCTCTGGAACTCCCTTTCACCCTGGAGATACATCAAGTTAACTGGTTGAAGGAGCAGGTGGGCACCCTCTATGACTTTATCAACAAGGTAACAATACCCCAATACAAATACTCCACCGAGGATCTGGTTATCAAAAGTATTTCTGGACATACCAGTTTAGGAACTGCGGAAATAAGTGGCATTAACTACCCTCCCAGTCAAGATTGTTACTACTATGGGTTAGTCCTTTGCCAGGATGCTCAAGGGAATGTGGTGGAAGAACGTTTTAGTATCAGACCGGAGTTCACCCGCTACTATGTTGACGGGGGCGAATTAAGCTACCAATTTGCTGCAGCAGATTACGCTATGGAAGTAGGTGCGACTACCCAAATTTCTCTCCTGGAAAACTATAACCCCATGGCGGCAGTTCCTGGCTCTTACCTAGTGCTTCAGCTCCAAAGCCCCCAAGGCTACAAGGGGCACAGTCTGGAGCAGGGACTTAGTTTCAGCTACACCTATACCGCTGATGATGTCCCAGGGATCTTTTTACAGGGTGCCTATTGGAACGGTTCCCGTATATTTCCCGTCAACCATACCTATATTGGCTTTGCTTCTAACGAAAGACGTTTAGCGTTAGCTCTGAACACCGACCAAGCAAGCTATCTGCCAGGTGATACCGTGACCGTAGATTTGGCTGTAACCGACCGGGAAGGAAATCCTCAGAGAGCGGATCTCTATCTTTGTGCGGTTGATGAAGCTGCTTTAGCCATAGCTCCTCATGAAGCCAATATACTCCAAGGTATATACCGTTACCTTAACTCCCCCTTAACTTGGCGTTATGCCTCCTATGTTCAACACAGCCTCTTTCCAGGTTCCATGGCCGAAAAGGGAGGAGACGGTGGTGGAGCTAACCCTCGGCGTGATTTCCGGGATGCTGCCATAGCTGTCATGCTGGCTACTGATGCTAGCGGTCAGGCCAGTTATAGCTTTACTCTGCCTGATAATCTTACCACCTGGCGTCTAACGGCTATAGCTGTCACTCCTGAAACAGCCGACTTCATTTTAGCCGGAGAGAGCAACTTGGAGATTGCTGCTACCCTCCCCTTCTTTGTGGATGTTATCTTAGGGGATAGCTACCTACTAGGAGATGATCTCGCGGTAACCCTCAGGGCCTTTGGCTCGGAACTCAACAGCAACCGAGGAGCCCATGTGCAGTTGACTTGCCAGGTGCAAGATATCACCGGTGAAGTCTGGCAACAGCAACTAAGCATAGCCCCCGGTGCCTACGGTAATATCAACTTTGGTCCCATGCCAGCCGGAGAGTATGTGGTTACAGCCATAGCCGAATATGGCGCTTATCGAGACATGGTCGAGCTTCCGGTAAGTATTTTGGGCAGTGTCGCCGAACTCCCTCTCACCAAAGAATTGGATTTAAACTCCACTTGGGATTTGGAAGTTTTGCGCGAACCTGTTTCCCTTTACTTTTATGATAAAAACTTGCAAATGCAAATGCGTAGTGCCAGCCATTTACTAAGGCAACAGGGCATGCGTGCCGACCAACGAGTAGGGCTTGCCCAAGCCTTGGCGTGGCAAAGGGCTATGCTGGATAGTTCGACGGTGCCAGCTAAGCTGCCTATCAATCGCGAAGGGGTAGGTAATATCCAACACTATGAAGGTGGCGTTCGCCTTTTACCAGATGCTGCTCCCGATCCTATATTAACGGCCAAAGTTATTATGGCAGCTCCCGACTACCTGGATTTATATAGCGCTGCCGATTACTTGACCAGCATACTCTCTAACGTAGATAGTCCCAGTGAACATGTAGTAGCTGCTCTCATGGGTTTAGCAGCCCTCCGCGAGCCAGTCTTGGTAGATACCTATGCTCTCCTCCAAGACACTGCTAGTTTAACCCTTAAAGAGCAAGTCTATTTAATTATTGCCGCTGCTGAACTGGGAGATATCTCACTGGCCCAAAAACACTATCAGCGTTTGGTGACCCCCTTGGTTGCCGAACTGCCACCTTGGAAGTACCTCCCTAGTGGCTACACCTCTACCGATGATTTGGAGCTCACAGCTCTGGTTCTGTTGGCAGCTTTGCATGTGGATAAGGTGAACGCTCCTGGGTTCCTGGCTTATCTTCTAGATCATCACTCCCCTGAAGCTCTTACCAACTTGGAAATAATGGCCTTTCTCACCCGCTATCTTCCGGAAATCCCGGAAACCACCAGCTTTAGCTATCTTTTAAATGGAGTAACCCAGGAAGTTGTTTTAGATAAACGGCACCTTCACCAGGAGGAGCTTACCTCCCAACAGCTAGCGCTAGCGAATGTGCAGCTACTCACCGGAGAGTTAGGGATCTCCGCCTCCTACACTGGCTCCCTAGCTGAGGCATCGTTACCCGAAGAACATCGCCTAGCTCAGGTAACCAAAACCATTACCCCTATGCGAGGCAATATCCTGGAGCAATCGGCGCTGCAGAGAGTAACTATCACTGCCAATATGGATCCTGAGATATTCCAGGGTGGTTTTTTCCTTACCGACTACATCCCCAGTGGGATGCGTTTTGTCTCGGTAAGCACCGACTTATATGGCTACGATGCTAATAATCGGTATGGTTGGTCTCTGCTCCAGCAGGAGGGGCAAAAGGTGGTTTTTTATGGTTACGCAGCAGAAATTGTCATTAACTACTATGTTAACGCTGTCTTACCAGGACGTTTCGTGCTGGAATCTACTTACCTCCAGAGTATCACTACCGATGCCTGGGGAGCTTCAGCCAGGGGTGAAATAATCATCCGTGGCAAATAAGGCACTTAAGCTATCTAGGGATACAGGGTGGCTAGTTTTTATCATTGGAACAGCTATTGCCTTGTACGCAGCAAGATATTTCTACCTGGATCAACACCTGAGCTGGGAGCTTAACGCCTCGTTATTACCGCCTAATCGTCATACCATTACCTCACCCTCTCCTCCCCCTGCTGCATTTCGGGCAAGCGCCTCTCTCCTACCAGGGGAAGCAGACGCTTCCCGGCTACCCACTTCCTTAGAATGCCTCTTTTACGACCCCCCACGCTTTGCCCGTTCGGTACGGGAAGCTTCCCCTTACCCTTTAACCACTCCCTTGCTAGCAGGAGTTGTTCCGCACCACCTAGTCGCTGATCGATATATCGCTTCTTTCTTTGCCACTGTGGCGGAAACCGCTGAGGCTTATACCAGCGTTCTTCTCTTAGGACCAAACCATAGCGGTAAAACCGTTCCTCTGGTGACCAGCCAAGCCGGTTTCAATACCCCCTATGGCTATTTGGCTAACAACATACCTCTAACTCAAGGGTTGCTGGAGCATCCTCAGCTTAAGGTGGCTCATAACCCTGCTCTCATCCAGGAAGGCCACTCCTTAGCCGCTCTGGTTCCCTACGTTAAATACTATTTACCTCAAGTCACTTTGGGAACGCTACTCCTCAGCAACGATCTCTCTCTCCAGGAATGTTTTATCTTAGCCCAGCATCTGGCACAGCTCGAGGAGACTCTAGTCGTGGCTTCCATCGACTTTTCTCACTACCTGACACCCCAAGAAGCGGCTATGCGTGACTTAGTTACCCTTAAGGCTATAAAGCAATGGGATTATCCCACTATTTCGCAGTTTACTGATGCTCATGTAGATTCTCCGGAAAGTTTGATCACGATTCTTTACTTAGCGGAGTTGCATCATGTTCCCAACTTAGAACTCTGGGAGCATAGCGAAGCTTCTCTCCTAGAAAACGCACCTCTTCCCCAGGGAACGACCTCCTACTTTATCTTAGCGGCTCCCCGACCATAAAATGATAAAAGCATTGCAAAACACCTCTTTTTTTAGTATAATCGAGTAAATGATACCCCCCAGACCTCAAAGGAGTCGGTTTTCGTGCCATGGTTTTAAAATAATTAACAGGAGGAGTTTGTATGCCGAAGCTACTTTATCAGGGACATGGCTCTTTCCGTCTGGTCACCGACGAAGGTTACGTTATTTTTATCGATCCCTATGCTGGTGAAGGTTACGATTTAGATGCCGACCTTATTCTGGTGACCCACCAACACTTTGATCACAACCAGATCGACATGGTGCCTAAGAAGGCAGATGCGCAAATTATTTCTAATGTGGAAGCCTTGGCAGGAGGTAAGCACAACAGTTTTGATGTTCGCGGCATTAAAGTGGAAGCTGTGGAAGCCAGTAATAAAGGGCATTCTGCCGATGATTGTGTAGGTTACATTGTCTCCCTAGACCAAGTTTCTCTCTACTTCTGCGGCGATACCTCCATTACCCAGCAAATGGCAGACTTATCTAATCGCGATATCGACTACGCTTTCTTCTGCTGCGACGGCGAGTATAATATGGACTTAGAGGAAGCAGCCGAAGCAGCTAAACTAGTAGGCGCCAAGAACAATGTACCAGTGCATCTAAAACCTGGCGAACTCTTCGATCGGGATTTGGCCGAAGCTTTCAAAGCTCCCAATCGTCTAATTATCGAAGCCGGTCAAGAAATAAAGCTGGACGATGAAAGACCGGAATAAACTCGTTATAAATCTCAAGTAGCGAAATTTAAATTGCACCGTTTGCTTTGACCTACGGTGCAATTTTCGTAATGATCCTTAAACTCCATTTCGTGATCTATCTACTGCAACGCGAAGCTGCGTGATGGGGTATACACTACAGACTAGGTGGTAGATATGCATAACCATGGAGCGGGAATTGTGGAAGAGTTGGCACCTGGCGCTGTCCCCTTAGATACCTCCTGGATGGCAGCTTTTTGGGCAGTATTCACCGATGTGGTCATTGAAGTTAATGCTCAACTAATCGTCACCAATTTAAGGCATAAAGCCGAAAGCAATGTAGCTGGTAAAAATATAGCCGGTCATGCCTTTCTAGATATAGCCATGGAAAGCGACAAACCGTTAGTAGCAGCCCAAATAGAGAAGCTGCAAGGAGGGTTGGTTTCCTATGTACGCTTCCAATTCCTTGCCCATTGGGGACGCTACTACCGCTGGACTTTAGAAGGGGTCTGGCAAGACCGGGAGTTTCTTGGCTGCCGTGGTGTGGCTATTGATGTCACCGAGCAAACTTTGAAGGAGATAACCTTAAACTGGCAGCGTGCGGTTATTGAAGGTAGCAACGACTTCATTACCATTTCCGATTTCGCCGGGTCTGTTCTATACACCAACCCCGGCGCCTACGCTATGACCGGCTTCGACCCTTCCGCCGGCTCCATTCTTTCGGGTAACCTCTTTCCCGACCATCACCGAGAGCGAATTATCCAGGAGGGGTTCCCCGCCATTTTATACAAGCAAACCCCCTGGGTCGCTCAGGGAGAACTGATACGCCATGATGCCTCCCTACTTCCTATAGAACACACCATGTTTACCGTCCATAACGAAGATAATGAAGCTTTCCTTATAGCGACAATTATCCGCAACATTTCATCTTTTTTAGAAAACGAACGCCGCATTGCCGAAGCGCTCAAGGCTGCTGAAGCTGCCAGTTTGGCTAAAAGTGAGTTTCTTTCCCGTATGAGCCATGAAATTCGCACCCCCATGAACGCTATAATCGGCATGATCAACATCGGCCTCGCCACCGACGATGTTGAGCGCAAGAACTATTGCTTCCGCCGCGCTGACACCGCTTCCAAGCACCTCCTCTCTTTGATTAACGATATCCTCGATATGTCGAAAATTGAAGCCGAAATGTTTGAACTCTCCTGTCATACCTTCAACTTTGAAAAAACCTTACAAAATATTGCGAACCTTGCAAATGGCAGAGCCGAAGAGAAGCAACAGAGCTTTACAGTTAGCATTGCTCCGGAAGTCCCCAGCCACATTCACAGCGATGAACTGCGTTTGTCCCAAGTTATCAGCAACCTCCTCTCCAATGCCGTCAAATTCACCCCAGAAAAAGGCAGCATCGCTCTCCGGGTTAAGCTAGTTGCGGAGCAGGAGGAAACCGTCACTCTGCAGTTCGATATTGTCGATACCGGTATAGGTATTTCTCCCGAACAGCAGCAGCGTCTCTTTACCTCCTTTAGCCAAGCTACGGCAGATATTTCCCAGCAGTTTGGTGGTACTGGTTTAGGCTTGGCTATCTCCCGCAGTATCGTGGAGATGGTAGGAGGTAGCATCTGGGTAGAGTCCGAGCTGGGTAAAGGTTCTTGCTTCAGTTTTACCTGGCAAGTCAAGCGTGCTGAAAAAAAACCGGAAACAGAGCTCTACCTAAGTACCCACCCCAGTAGCTTAAATTTGCGTGACTATACCATCTTAGTGGTGGAAGATGTGGAAATAAACCGGGAAATTATTGCAGCTATCCTGGAAGAAAGTGGTGTAACCATAGACTACGCCATTAATGGGCAGGAAGCGGTAGCGATGTTTCAAAGCAACAGCTTGCGGTACCATTTAATTTTAATGGACATTAACATGCCTATTTTGGATGGTTATCAAGCTACCCAACAGATTCGGGCCTTGGACCTACCTTCCGCCAAAGAGATACCCATTATCGCCATGACCGCCAATGTCTTTAAAGAAGATATTACCAAATGCCTAGCCGCAGGAATGAATGCTCATACCGGCAAACCAATCGACGCCCCTGAACTCTACGAACGTCTCAAACAATTTTTGAAGGAGTGATCTCATGGTTTATCGGCAGATTGGTCAGACCGATATGAAAATTTCGGCATTAGGGTTTGGCTGTATGCGTTTACCTATGACCGAAAAGGATGGTACCCCCATAGTAGATGATGCTCTGACTACTCCCCTCTTGCTCCGCGCTGTGGAGCTGGGTATAAATTTTTTCGATGCTCACTGGTTTTACTGCAATTATGACTGCCAACGAGCTATGGGACACGCCTTAGCCTCAGTGCGTGACCAAGTTTATCTTTCTTCGAAAATTCAACTGGCCTTAATTAATAAACCAGCAGATTTTAGAGAGTATCTGGAGCGATCACTGGAGCAGATGGGGGCTGAGTACTTAGACTTCTACCATTTCCCTGCTTTAAGCTATCGCACTTGGCAGGAGAAGATCCTACCTCTACGTCTCATTGACGAAGCGGAAAAGGCTAAAGCTCAAGGACTGCTTCGCCACCTCTCTTTCTCCTTCCATAGCGACCCGGACAAAATGCCGGAGCTTATTGATACTGGTGCTTTTACCACTGTTTTAGGGCAGTACAACCTGGTGGACAGGCGTAACGAGGAGTTTTTTACCTATGCTAAAGGTAAAGGAGTAGGCACCATGGTGATGGGTCCACTGATGGGCAGCGTGCTCACCGATGGTGGTGAGACTTTCCTTAAGCGGATGGCATCTCCCGCTTCTTCAGCAGCAGAAATGGGGTTGCGTTTTGTGTGGAGCGCACCTTTTATCGATGTCGTCCTCTCCGGCATGAATACCCTGGAGCAACTGGAAACCAATGTGGTTTATGCCCAACAAGCAAATAATATTCCTGTTGCCGAGCGGTTGAGCTTACTGGAGCGCAGCGAGGAGCTCAAGAGCTTAAACGACCTGTATTGCACTAACTGTAACTATTGTGCCGGTTGTCCGGCAAATATCCGCATTGGCAATATCTTTCAGCTGTATTTACAACATCATATCTGGGGCTTAGGCGAAGCGGTAGCTTTGCGTCTGGCAAGCTATCAACCTACCGGCAATGCTGTTCCTGCTTCTGCCTGCACCGCTTGTGGTCAGTGCCTGCCACGTTGTCCCCAAGGAATTGTCATTCCCCAGGAGCTAGCTCGCGTTTGGGAAGTCCTACAAGGGCTCTCCAGGTAAGATAACGATTTTTTAAGAGCAAAGGAGTGGCTGTATGCCTTATAAAATGCTAGCTTTAGATATCGATGGCACTTTGCTCACCAGTACTCGGGTACTCACCCCACGCACCAAACAAGCTGTCATCAAGCTGCAGCAACAAGGTTGGCTGGTCACTTTGGTGAGCGGTCGTCGCCACACCTCTATGCTCTCTTTGGCTGGGGAGTTGGAATTAAACGCGCCTATTGTCGCCTTTAACGGTGGTCTTATTGTCGATGCTGCTAAAGAAATGGTTCTAGCCAAGAAAGATATGCCCCTGGAGAGCATCCGAGAGATCCTTCTCGCCTGGCAAGCAGCTAAAGTGAACTTTCGCTTGAACACCAGCTCCTTCCACGGACCTCCTTTTTACTACTACGAAAACCCCGGCAGTGTTTATGGTTTTCGGGAACGGATGTACACTCAGGAACTGCGGGAAGGACGTCGCTTTTATCAGGTAGACGAAATCGATTTTAACCCTTTACGCTTAATCGTGGGAGGGACTGAGCGGGAAACCACCCTGGCTAAAGAGGTTGCCACCCCCTGGCTCGACGGTGCTAATCTCTGGGCTTTGCACCTGCAAGATTACGATGAGTTGTGGTTTTTAGAAATTTTCCCCGGGGAGATGCATAAAGGGATTGGGTTAAGCAATTTGTGCAGCTTACTGAGCATTAGCCCGGCAGCTTGCATCGCCATCGGTGACCAGTTAAACGATATAGAAATGCTGCAGACAGCAGGTTTGGGCATCGCTATGGGTAACAGTGTCCCTACGGTCAAAGAGGCAGCACAAATAGTTATCGGAGATCACAATGAAGAAGGATTAGCTATTTTCATTGAAGAACTCCTTGCTGGACGTCTGAGTGGCTATCTGCCGTAACTTTATTCTATACGCATAAGGTATGTCATAAACCTCCCTGGCGACTACACGAGCCACGCTGTGGCTAGCCAAGTCACC
>WREE01000052.1 GCA_009779515.1 Symbiobacteriaceae bacterium | reverse complement strand
GATTTAGCCCCACAGAGGTGTAGAGAGCCTCAACTTCCTTGAGGGTTAGCGGACGGTAGGTGCCAGGGGTTAAAGCAGGATCCAACTGCAGCGTGCCAAAGGTCAAGCGGCGAAGATAGGTCACCTGTCCACCTACCGCCAAGAGCATTCTCTTAACTTGATGATACTTCCCTTCACAGATGATCACCTGAGCCTCTCCCGAAGCGGTGATGATCAGTTCCGCCGGTAGACAGCGCTCCCCTTCCGGTAAAACTATGCCAGCAGCAAAGGTTTCGGGAGCGGTGGGATCCAACTCCCCTAAGTACCGCACCAGATAGCTCTTTTTAATTTGTCTTTTCGGCGCCAGCAGGCGGTGAGCCAACTCGCCTTGGTTGCTGATAAGTAACAACCCTTCGCTATCTTTATCCAGGCGTCCCACGGGAAAGATACCGGGACGCCTATCTTCGTCCCTGAGGAGTTCCAAGACAGTATTAACCCCTTGGGTAGCACTAAGATAGCCTGCCTTTTTATGGAGCATATAATAAACATAGCGAGTATAAGTTAGGGCACGCCCGGCTACGACAAAAAGAGTCCCCTGGGGAACGATTTGCTCCTGGGGATCGTACTTGACACTTCCTTGCCAGGAAACTTCCCCTTGAGAGATAAGGTGTTGGACTTCCCGGCGACTCCCTACTCCCAGTTGAACCAAGGCTTTATCCAGGCGCATTTTTTCTCCCGCCGTAGTTGCCAACTAAAACCTCTCCCCTTTGCTACATAGTGAAACCCTGTGTGCTTAGTGTTTAGGCAAGCACACAGGGTTATCTACGTACCACCCTCCTAGCGGGGTTCCACGATAAGCTTGATAGCGGTACGTTCATCGCCTTCAATTTGAATTTCGGTAAATGCAGGAATACAGACGAGATCCAAACCACTTGGTGCGACGAAACCTCGGGCGATAGCTACAGCTTTTACTGCTTGGTTGATAGCTCCCGCTCCTATAGCCTGTAATTCGGCTGACCCTTTTTCTCTGATGACCCCAGCCAAAGCACCCGCCACGGAATTAGGGTTGGATTTTGCCGATACCTTTAGAACATCCATTGTATAGTACACTCCCTTCAAATGTCGCAAGACGTGTGTCTGATATTCCATGAACGTCTCGTCGATTCCTTTGTTGCTTTAAAATTTTCATGCTTCGAATTTTCTAATACCGTATGCGAGCAATATATAGAGCTTTACCGGTCTGTGGCTGTAAATCTACCACGATACCGTTAAGAGTTGCCACCCCCTCAACCGGTTCCAGGCGAACCGGACGAGAGGTAGTCAACCGCTCGGTAGATTGATCAATACGCATCCCCAGCACCGATTCTTCCACCCCAGTCATCCCAATATCGCTAATATAAGCAGTGCCTTGGGGTAAAATGGCTTCGTCCGCTGTGGCCACATGGGTATGGGTTCCCCACAAAGCGGAGACACGCCCATCCAAATACCACCCTAAAGCCCTTTTTTCCGAAGTCGTCTCAGCGTGGATGTCTACTACTTTGCAAACCACTTCCTTGGGGATCTCTTGCAGTATGACATCTATTTCCCGAAAAGGACAATCCATCTGGGTATTCATAAAAGCACGACCTGAAAGGTTAATGATCGCCAACTGGTATCCGGTGGCACCCACGGTCACCACTGTCCACCCCCGTCCGGGAGTCCCTGGGGGATAATTAGCCGGGCGGAGTACTCGTGGTTCACTGTCGATGAAGTTATAAATATCTCTCTTATCGAAGATGTGGTTGCCCCCGGTAAGAATATCGATACCGCTGGCAAAAAGCTCGTCGGCTGTACTCCTGGTAAGGCCAAACCCTTGGGCGGCATTTTCGCCATTGGCGATGATGAAATCAGGAGCTAAGTCGCGCTTTATGCGGGGTAACAGTAGTTCTACCCCCGTGCGTCCAGGTGCCGCACATATATCACCGATGGCTACTATACGCATGGCAACTACTCCAATCCCGGAATGCGATGGACATAGATCATGCCCATATCCCGGTAAGCTCGTAAGCGCAGGTTGTGGTCTAGCTCCTGCACATGATGAAAGAGTTCTTCAAAGACCCGTTCAAAGTGGTAAAACTGCTCGCCGTCCATGGAGAGGTCTTCTAACTCCACGTCTTCTTCGTCGCAGAAATTTAACAACTGTTCATGCAAAATATCGATCTCCTGTTCAATTAAAGTCTCCATATCTCGTTCCCAACTGGTCATGTATAAACCCGAGCGCTCTTCATAACTAACAGTACTGAGAATAGGTTTAACCCCCAGGAGCATATGGCAGAAGGAGAGAGCCAGCTCCAAATTCTTCTTAAACTTGGTATATTTATCCGGAGTAAGAGCTTTGGTGGAAACATGAAAATCGAAACGCATAGTCTGTCTTTCCAAATCCACATTAACTGCGGCAAAGGCAGGGTAAATCATCAGAGCAGAAACCAAAAAGGCAGTTCCTGCCGGAACCGATTTGGGATGCATACGCACACCTCCATTAGTAGCAGCATTATAGCAGAATACGAACCAATTATCAAGCTCCCCGGGCACTCTTAATCTCCAGCAGCAAGTCTCGTAGCTGGGCAGCCTGCTCAAATTCTAGAGCTTTAGCTGCTTCCCGCATTTCTCGCTCTAACTGTGAGATAAGGTCTTGGTATTCACGGTTTTTCATTTTGGCAACTGTTTGTGTGGAAAGCTGTTCTCGCCCTTGCCCTTCCCGAGCAATACTGTCGATAACGCTACGAATATCCTTGCGAATAGTCTGAGGTACAATACCGTGGGCTTCGTTGTGAGCCCTTTGCAAATCGCGACGCCGCTTCGTCTCGCCAATGGCTTTCGCCATGGAAGCGGTTATTTTATCGCCGTACATAATAACCGTTCCTGCCGTGTTTCTAGCAGCTCTGCCGATGGTTTGGATCAGAGAACGTTCGGAGCGCAGGAAACCTTCTTTGTCGGCATCGAGAATTGCCACCAGGGAGACTTCGGGAAGGTCTAACCCTTCCCGGAGCAAGTTAATGCCTACCAGGACATCGAAGACTCCCAGTCTTAAATCCCGCAGAATTTCCATTCTCTCTAAAGCATCGATATCATGGTGCATATAGCGCACTCTAACCCCTAGCCCCTTGAGATAAGCGGTAAGGTCTTCGGCCATCCGCTTGGTGAGAGTTGTCACCAGTACCCTCTCTTTGACTTCGCTGCGCCGATTTATTTCCTGATAGAGGTCATCAATTTGCCCTTTGGTGGAGCGCACTTCGACAGCAGGATCGAGAAGACCTGTAGGACGGATGATCATCTCCACCGTTTGACTGCTCTGTTGCAACTCATAGTCTGCCGGCGTGGCTGAAACATAAATAATTTGATTTAAACGCTGACGGAACTCCTCGAAATTAAGAGGACGGTTGTCAAAAGCCGAAGGAAGGCGAAAACCGTAGTTTACCAGCATCTCTTTTCGGGAGCGATCACCGGCATACATACCTCGCACCTGGGGAAGGGTCACATGAGATTCATCTACCACCAGTAGGGAATCTTGGGGAAAATAGTCCAGCAAAACATCCGGGGAAGTACCGGGCATCCTGCCACTGATAGGGCGAGCGTAGTTTTCAATACCTTTACAAAAACCCATCTCCATCAACAGTTCCAAATCGTATTCCGTGCGCTGACGCAGACGTTGAGCCTCCACTAGTAAATCTTGCTCCCGAAACCAGGCAACCCGCTCCTCCAGCTCCTCTTCAATATCTTTTATCGCTCTTTTAATATTTTCCGGAGAGGTTACATAATGACTGGCAGGATAGATGTCGATCTTGGCGGGTATAGCCATTATCTCCCCGGTAAGGACATCGATTTCCGATATGCGCTCAATTTCGTCTCCAAAGAGCTCGATGCGAAAAGCCATTTCCGCAGTATTTGCCGGAATAACTTCCAAGACATCACCGCGCACCCGAAAACGCCCGCGTTGAAAATCTATTTCGTTGCGCTGGTATTGAATAGCTACCAATTGACGCAACAAATCGTCACGCTGAATCTGCTGCCCCACCTCTAAGGGGATATGCAGCTTAAGATACTCCCCTGGGGAACCTAGACCATAAATACAGGAAACCGAAGCCACTATAATAACATCGCGCCTAGTAAAAAGTGCACTGGTGGCTGCATGGCGCAAACGGTCAATCTCTTCGTTAATGGCGCTATCCTTTTCGATATAGGTATCGGTAGAGGGGATATAAGCCTCTGGTTGATAGTAGTCGTAATAACTGACAAAATACTCCACGGCGTTATGAGGGAAAAATTCTTTAAACTCACTGCAGAGCTGAGCAGCCAGAATTTTATTATGAGCTAAAACCAAGGTAGGGCGTTGCACTTGGGCAATAACATTAGCTATGGCGAAGGTCTTGCCGGAGCCGGTAATCCCCAGCAAGGTTTGCTCTTTCACCCCGGTAGTGACTCCTTCAACTAAAGAAGCAATAGCTTTAGGTTGATCTCCCTGAGGTTGAAAACCGGACACTAACTGAAACTGCTGCATACCAGCATCTCCCTTCATTTGCCGTTACTATTATACCACGATTATGAAATAAGGGAAAGGTGGCAAAAAATCTGCAGGTTATTTATTTCTACGAAGCGAAATGAAAAAGATAAACTTTCCAGCTTTGCAAAGGATCTTTCACCCAAGTAAAAAGGAGGAAGTAAGCATGTCAAACCCACAGCGCCCCATCACTATTGAAGATCTGTACCAGTTAAAATGGATCTCCGATCCCCAAATTTCTCCTGATGGTAAAAAAGTGCTTTATGTGCAAAAGGTAGTCGATCCTGAGGACAAAACTAAGTATCTCAACCAAATCTGGATGGTCGACCTCCTGCAAGGTGAACCCCGTGCTTTCACTTCCGGCACCAGATCCGACACCTCTCCCCGTTGGTCTCCCTGCGGTACCCAAGTCGCTTTTATCTCCAGTCGCTCCGGTAACAACCAAATCTGGCTCATCCCGGCGACAGGTGGCGAAGCCAAACAGCTCACGAAATTCAAACGGCCTTTGGGAGGAATTACCTGGAGTCCCGATGGCAAGCAGCTTTTGGCAACCGCGCGCATTGGTCCCGAAGATGAGGCTCCGGCTGGCGCACCTAAAAGCGATGTTAAAGTCATTACCCGACTCCACTACAAAATGAATGGCGAAGGCTACCATGGGGATCGCCGCGGGCACATCTTCCTGGTAAATGCCGAAAACGGCGAGGTAAAACAGCTTACCAATGGTGATTACGATCAGGGAAACCCAACTTGGGCAAAATGTGGCACCAAATTTATCTTTACCGGTAAAAGATTTGAAGATGCCGATTATAGCAGCCATAACGAAATTTACGAATATACCCTGGAATCCGGCGAGATTAAAATACTCACCGATGGCAGTGGTAGTTGGTCTTCCCCCAGCTACAGCGGCGACGGACAGCGTATAGCCTGCTTTGGTCATCAAGGGGAATTTCGCGGCGCGACTTTAAGTAAGCTCTGGATTCTCCCTGCCGGTGGCGGGAAACCTACCCAGATACTCAGCAATTTCGACCAGGCAGTCAGTAGTGGTATTGGCGCCGATATGGTTTCTGGCGCCTTACCTAAACCTTTGTGGTCGAAAGATGACCAATGGCTCTACTTCGTCACAGCCAAAGGTGGCTCCACCCACCTCTACCGTGTAGCCAGTAACGGCGGCGAACCGGAAATACTCTCCCCGGCTCAGCAGGTCATTTATGGTTTATCCTACCATAAAGGGAGCGACACCTTTATTATGGCTATCACCTCCCCGGATAATATTGGCGACCTCCATTCGTTCTATCTCTCCGGTGATAAGGGTAAGCGTCTAACTGCTTGCAACCAAACTTGGTTTAACGAAGTCTGGGTTTCGCTACCAGAACACTACTCCTTTACTGCCTCCAACGACGTCAATGTCGAAGGCTGGATGCTCAAACCTTACGGCTTCGATCCGGTTGCCTCTCCCAATCAGAAAGTTCCTTTAGTGCTGCAAATTCACGGTGGCCCACATTCCTCTTATGGTATGGCTTACCACTTCGAAATGCAAATGCTGTGTGCTAAAGGGTTCGCTGTTATCTTCAGCAATCCCCAGGGCTCTTCCGGTTACGGACAAAAGTTTGTCGCTGCCACCCATCACGATTGGGGTGGACAAGACTACCGGGATGTTATGCAAGCCGTGGATGAGGCTCTGGCGAAATGGAGCTTCCTGGATGGAGATAAGATGGGGCTCACCGGCGGCTCTTACGGTGGCTATATGACCAACTGGGTCATCGGTCAGACGAACCGCTTCAAAGCTGCAGTTACTGCTCGCTCCACCAGTAATCGCTTCAGCATGTTCGGCACTTCCGATGTAGGTTATAACAACGGCGAGTATGAGTTCGACGGCAAACCTTGGATCAACTACCAGCACTACCTGGAGCACTCCCCCATTATGTACGTGGAAAATATAACTACCCCCCTAAAGATAATCCATTCGGAGCTAGACTACCGCTGTCCCATAGAACAGGGAGAGCAGTTCTATACCGCCCTTAAGTGGTTGAAAAAAACTGTAGTCTTCGTCCGCTTCCCTAACGAAAGTCACGAGCTCTCCCGTTCGGGACAGCCGAAACACAGGGTTGAACGGTTAGAGCATATTGCCGGTTGGTTCGAGGAGTATCTTAAGTGAGCAATACCCCCCGTAGCCGCTCTCCCAGTCGTTCCCGTGCCACCCCTCCCCCGAAGCGCACTTCCAACGTTTCTTTAATAATTTCTTTATTTGCTTGTCTTCTAGTCCTTATCGTATCACGTTTCCTGCCAAGCATACTACCCGGTGCTGCCAACCTCTCCGACGACTCCTTTAACCTGGAGGGAGATTGGGTGCGCCTTCAGATGCTGGATGTAGGTCAGGGGGATGCGCTCCTCCTGACCTCCTCTCTGGGAGAAACTATGCTCATCGATGCCGGCAGCCGCTCCCAGAGCGCAACCGTACTGGAGTTCTTAGCAGCAGAAGGGATTAAACACCTGGATTATGTTATCGCCACCCACCCCCACGAAGACCATATTGGCGGTATGGCTGCGGTCATCCAAAACCTCTCCATCGGCAGTTTTTACCTCCCGGACGCTTCTCATACTACAGTCACTTTCAGCGATATGTTAAGCGCCCTGGAATCTAACAATATCGATGTTTACCAAGCCACCGCTGGTATGGAACTACCTTGGAAAATGGGTAAACTCACCTTTCTCTATCCCCCGGAAGGAGCTGTTTTTCGCAACTTGAACAATGCTTCGGTATTGGTTCATCTCTCCTTCGGCACCACCTCCTTTCTGCTCGCCGGGGATCTGGAAAAAGATATTGAAAGCGATCTTATGGCAGCTGGAGTAAACCTGCAAGCCGATTTTCTAAAAGTAGCCCACCATGGCAGCACCACTTCCACTTCTCCCAATTTCTTAGCCGCCGTCGACCCGGTAGTTGCCTTTATTAGTTGTGGGGCTGGCAACTCTTATGGTCATCCCCATCAAGAAATACTAGACCTCTTTTCGGCTTCGCAAGTTGCAGTTTACCGGACGGATCTGGACGGACACCTTTCCCTGTACAGCAATGGTACAAAACTCTATGTGAGTACATCCCCAGGGAGGTGAGCTCTGGTTGGCTCAAAGCTACACCATCGACCGCTTTGAAGAATATTGGGCAGTCTTAATTTCACCGACCAAGCAGCTCAATATACTGCGCTCGGAACTCC
Organism: Symbiobacteriaceae bacterium; assembly: GCA_009779515.1. GTDB lineage: Bacteria > Bacillota > JAAYKD01 > JAAYKD01 > WRDA01 > WREE01. The sequence goes on along the minus strand of WREE01000052.1, from coordinate 3,672 downwards.
CTCTCCAGTGCCGCGAAGGAGATATCTTACAACAAACCCAGGCAGGTTGGGTCATAGATACCGAAGCCACCGCTGCCTTACGCAAGGAGAACCACGAGCGCTTGCACCGTTTGTTTGCGAAACGCCTGTAGACAAGCAGTTATGAAAGGAAGAAGCCCTATGTGGAATCAACAAAACACCGGTTTGTATGAGGGAATGTTAGCTGAAACTATCATGTATCCCGGCTATCAAGATAAGCCGTTACACGCTTATCTTTCACGTCCTTTGGGTCCCGGTCCTTATCCCAGTATTATCCTCATCCCTCATATGCCCGGCTGGGATGAATGGTGCCGGGAAACCGCCCGCCGTTTCTCCCATCACGGCTTTGTCACCCTCTGCCCAGATATTTTCGATGCTTACGGTCACGGTACCCCCACGGAGGTTTCCCAGGCAGCTCGTGCTGCCGGTGGGGTTCCTGACGCCTCCGTGTTAGGCGATTGCCAGGGAGCGGTTCATTATCTACAGTCTTTACCTTATGGTAACGGCAAAGTAGGGGTCATCGGTATGTGTTCCGGGGGGCGTCACGCCTACCTAGCAGCTTGCCGCGTCACCGGTTTAAGCGCTGCTATCGACTGCTGGGGAGGCGGGGTTATCGCCGCACCGGAACAGCTTACCCCTGCCCGACCGGTAGCTCCTATTGACTACACCTCCGATCTTGCCATCCCTCTCATGGGTATCTTCGGTAATGACGACCGCTCTCCCACTGCCGAGCAAGTCAATCTCCATGAAGCGGAGCTAAAAAAACACGGCAAAGATTACATCTTCCACCGCTATGATGATGCCGGGCATGGCTTTTGGTATTATCATGGTGAAAGCTATCGTCCCAAACAAGCTATGGACTCTTGGGAAAAAGCCTTGGTGTTCTTCAAACAGCATCTTACCCCATAACCGGTATGAGCCACCTAAAACCATCCTCCCCAAGTGCCAAACCCCCTAGCCGCAAAAATAGCCGACCCTACATCCTCCCCCTGGAGACACCCCAAGATAATCCCTTTGCGGTTATGATCAAACCGGTAGCTTCACGCTGTAATATGGCCTGCAGTTACTGTTATTACTTGAACACTGACCACAGCCTCCCGCCTGATGCTGTGCCCACTCCCTGGGTTAAGCCAGCCAACCCCAATTTACCAGCTCTCATTTCCGAAGAAACTTTAGATATTCTTTTTTATCGGTTGAGTCGCGCCGCTCCTCCCGGGGAAATACACTGTGTCTGGCATGGCGGCGAACCAACTCTGGCAGGGCTAAATTTTTATCGCCAGGTAGTAGAGCTACAGCAACATAACCAAACCCCAGACCACAAGTTTGTCAACAGTATGCAAACCAACGGTTTGTTACTAAATGAGGAATGGTTGGACTTTCTCGCTACGGAAGGGTTTGAAGTAGGTTTAAGTGTGGACGGCTCTGCTCTGGTTCACGATACCCATCGCCGGGATCTTACGGGGGAAGGTACCTATCAGCGGGTGGCTGCTGTTGCTAGGCTGCTTAAATCCTACAAAATCCCCACCGACCTCCTCTGTTCGGTATCTGCGGTGAGTACGGAAAACCCTTTGGAAGTGTATGAGGGTCTCAAACAGCTAGGCTTTAATTGGATGCAGTTTATCCCCATTATCCGGCGAACTCTTGATCCTAACGGGGAGGAAGCAACTCCCAGCTACACTCTTACCCCGGATGCCGTAACCCCGGAAAGCTACAACCATTTTTTAACCACCATTTTTGATGCCTGGATTAGCCAAGACACTGCCGATTATGCCATACAACTGTTCTCCACCATGGCTTCTATCCAAGCTGGTAACTCTCCCAGCCTCTGCTATCTCTCCTCCACCTGTGGACGGGTGTTGGTAGTAGAACATGGCGGTTCGGTCTATTCCTGTGACCATTTTGTCAACCCCCAACACTACTTGGACAGCATCCACCGTAACTCCCTGAGCAATATGCTGGACAGCTCCCAGCAGGTGCAGTTCGGGCAAAATAAAAGAGACAACCTGGCAGTTGAGTGCCGCAGTTGTCCCGTGCTTATTTATTGCCGTGGAGGGTGCCCTAAAGACCGTTTTGCTACCACCTTTAACCCAGATCCCCAGCGTAATGTTCTTTGTAAGGGGTTAAAAGCCTTTTTTAGCCATGCCGAACGACCTTTACGGCGTCTTCGTGCCCGTCAGCTAAGGCAACAACAAAACTAACCACTCACTAATTTATGCAAAGCGGCAATAACTTCATCCACTTGTTGCCAACCTGTTAATGAACAGCCACTGGCTAAGGGATGTCCTCCTCCACCAAAGGTATATGCTAATTCGTTGACGACCAAACCTCCGGAACGCAGCTCGCAGAGAATGCGGCGCTCCGGAGGTTCTTCTACAAAGAGCGCCCACACTAATACCCCTTTAATGCCCATCAGACTGTTAACATGGCCTACAGCTTCCTGCCAGGATAGCTCTAACTGCTCCAGGTTAACCGCATCGACCTTGGCGTAAACTAGAGAAGGTACGGGACGTATAAAGGAGTTCATTAAATAGCCACGATAACGTAGAATCTTCTCATCTTGCTGAAAAATTTGTGACATAACTTCCCGAGGGGAAAAATTCCCAGCCGCTACCACCTGAGAAGCATGGCGATAAAAGCGAGCTGCTTGCTCCTTTTCCACGAAGCGGAAATTGCCACTATCGGTGACCATACCGGCAAAATGATAAAGATAAGCCTCCTGGGGGATCTGCAGAGGGTAATGAGCGTCGCCATAGAGATAAAGCAGGTAGATCATTTCCGCTGTGGCTACCATGGTGGTGTCCACCCAAACCAAGTTACCAAAAGGCTGAAAATCCCGGTGGTGATCAATTTTAATCACCAAGTCACCTTTAAGATAGCGCTGGTCTTCCACTCTCTCCTTATTACTACAGTCGCAGATAATCACCAGAGCTCCCGACCAGCAGCTATCCTCTAGGATATCTCCTGGGGGCAGCAAGTCCCATCCTGATACTCCTCCGGCAACATAGACTTCCTTAGACGGCCAGGTGGCACGAATAATTGCTTGCAAAGCGAAAACCGAGCCTAAAGCGTCATAATCCGGTAAGACGTGATAATGAAGAATAATCACCTGGTAGGCAGCTATTTTTAGCCAAATCTGGTAGATGAGTTCTTCCATTACCCCTTAATACCTCCTCGGGCAATACCTTCGATGATTTGACGACGAGCAATAAAGTAGAGGATGAGCATGGGGAGAATAGTTATAATCGAACCTGCCATCATTAAAGCATAGTCGGAACCAGATTCGTGTTGAAAGGCTATTAAACCGTAGGAAATAACGCGCATACTCCGTGAATTGGTGACAAAGAGTGGCCAGAGAAAGGCGTTCCAAGTGGCAATAACTTTCAGCAAAGCAATGGTTATTAAGGAGGGGCGGCAAATAGGTAATAACACCCGTAGGAAGTAAGTGAAGTCGCTACAACCGTCCACCTTAGCCGCCAGATAAAGTTGGCGGGGAACTGCCAGAAATGCCTCTCGCAAAATGTAAATATTAAATGCACCCGCTAAGTAAGGCACAAAGAGAGCCTGGTAGGTATCGATCCATCTTAGACGGGAAATGGTGCGAAAGTTGGCGATAGTTAAAGACTCGCTGGGGATCATCATGGTAGCTAAAACCAG
>WREE01000051.1 GCA_009779515.1 Symbiobacteriaceae bacterium | reverse complement strand
ATCGTTACCAGTGACGTTGATAAGTCTTGTTCTCTGGTCAGGGTTAGAGCTCGCCACTCAGCTCTCTCCGATCGGGCGGATTCTGCTTGTCTGGCATTACTTTCATTGCGCTCCACGAGCTGTTCATGTGCTGCCTTGGCTCGGTCGCGTCTATCCATGGCGATAATCGTGTATAGTGGGATAGCGGCTGCCACTAAAGCCACGAGAACTAAGACGAAGAAAAATATCAGGTCGCTGCCGCTTTTGGAGATGATGTCGTTAATGGCGGGAAACTCTTCCATAATGCCTCCTAGCTGTTGTTTTCGCTACCGCCGCAAGGTGGTGCTATCTATTTCCCTTCTTCGAGCTTTCTAGCGAGATGCACCCAGAGCTCCGGGCTTTCCCAGGGAGGATGGTTGGCGTTTTCGACTGATATACTCTGCTTAGCCTGGTACAGCAACAGACCATCGTCTCTGACGATGGCCTTTTCTTTATAAGCAAACCCAGCAGTCCACTCCGGGAAGAAGTTAGCACGTTCGGCAACGGCGGCGGTGTCTAGCATTCCCTGTTCAGCCAGGGCGACAAAGGTTATAGATGATATGGCATTGAGCTCTCGGACAAATGCCGTAAGACTGGCATTATCAAGGGGGATTTCATCTCGATTGGCTAAATACATATCCTCCCCTGCGTTATACCAGAGATAGGCATCTTCAACCGAGGTAAACTTTAGCCCTTCGATCCATTCGCGGTTGCTTTGGTCTATCGTTTCTACTTCGTAATTGTCTATCCCCATATCGGTTAAGTAGTCAATGTAGCCCTGCAACTCTTCCTGACTGGCTGCTTGGTAATAGCTGTAGGGAGACAGCCAGGTAATACTCATAGTTTCGGCATCAACCCTAACCTCGTTACCTTTTTTTAGCAGCAAAGTGCTAAGGTTTTGCAGGTTCACTAAATTGTCTACCATGAAAGCGGGATTTTGGTGCTGGTAACGCAAAGAGAAGCGTATCAGCTGTACGGATCCGCCTACTAGTCTTAACATGTAACCCCTCCTACCATACTGTTAGATTTGTAGCTATTAAGCTGGCTAGTTCGATGGTGGGATGCAACACCGTCCTGGCATCGCTGGTGCGGTAGCTACTGCTACCCGCCGAGTTAGTTGCTCTTACTCGCCAGGCTACAGTTACCCAGGTGCTTTTATCGGCAGCATCGGAGTAGGATGTCGCTGAGCCGGTGTATATTTGCGACCAGGCGCCGCTGTTTATCTGGCGCTCCAGCTGATAGCTGGTAGCTCCGGTAACACTAGCCCAGGAGATGGCAGCGGCTTCCCCCCGTCTTACTTGGGCAGGTATGGTGATAGACGAGGGTACCCCCGGAGCAGTTACTATGGAGTAGGTGGGACTGGTGCGATAGCCGCTGGTTCCTCCGGCTCCTGTAGCGCTAACCCGGTAAGCTATGGATGTCCAGCTACTTTGGGACATATCCGATGACGAAGTATTCCCACCGCTGTAAACTGTAGTCCAAGTCCCTCCGTTGGCTTGCCTTTGCAAGGTGTAGGAAGTGGCTCCTGACGATGCTTGCCAGGAGATGCTCATATTGGTTACCCCAGGATTAATCCCTGTAGTAGGTGTAACCGTTATTGAGGCGGGAGTACTAGGAGGAGTTGAAGGAACACCGATCGTTAGAGAAATGATGTTGGTGTATACTACTCCGTCATTCCATCCATCGCTATCTGAGTAATAACGTACGTCATACACAAAGCCAGCATAATACGTCCCTCCGGTAGCCGAGCTGGGTATAGATATAGATACCGAGCTTACTGGGACACTTACATTAGCACTGCTATAGGTGGGGTTACTCCAAGGAGGCGAGGAGTTGTACTTTAAACGCAGTCGACCTTGATAAAAATTACAGTCCATGCCCGGGCAATCCCATATTCCAGTCAAGGTGAATTCCGCTACAGTACCCGCAGTAACGAAGCTGGGACCGGAGAGAGTTGGCATAACAAATCCCCCCTACACTGCTCGTATCTCGCCCCAGGCTGGCCAGTCGCTAGTGGTGGTATAAGCCCACCGATAAAAAGTCTTTTTCAACTTAGGGATAGACAAGATCATCGCCACGCCATAAGTGGTGTTCCAACCGTTATAAGCCTCGCAGGTTAAAATACCATAATACGTGCCAGTTGCTAAACCGGTAGGTGCGCCAGTTGCCGACTGGACGAAGGATACAGGGATCGGCCTATTGGTAGTAAAGGAAGTGACGTTAAATGAGGTTACGGTCAAGGGACTAACTGGCGCATTGCCCTCTAAAGATTGTATTATACTTTCCAAACTGCTGCCGTCCGGGCGCCATATTATTCGAGAATCGCTGTGTGGATAGATAAGATCTCCCAGGTGGTTTTGTTGTTGGACATGATATACGGGCATCTCCTAAACCCCCTAATATGTAGCTGTAATACGATAAAATATACCAGCCCCTTGGGCTTCTTCTCTGCTTACACCCATAACCACACCCATTTCCTGCCAGGGCGGATAATCTGTGGTTACTCCTACATATACCCACCTATGCCAGGTTCGACGCAAGGCAGGCACTGCCAGAGTTTGATATACACCATATGTGGCAGATAGGGTAGCCGTGTTGGTATTAGCGCTGACGCTGGTAAGGACTCCTCTGTAGGTGCCCGTAAGTAGGCCGACCGGAGCACCAGTTGCCGTGGCGGCAAACGAAACCACTATTTTCACGTGACCTAAATAGGTAGTGGCGTTGAAGCTGGTAACCGTAGCCGATGCTCTTACACCGATGTTTTGACCCGCCTGTAATTGAGTTAGCGCGGTACCCGTCAGCGGTTGCAAAGACTGCTCTATCCAGAAAGATTGATTACTATCGTAAACCAGTAGAAAGGGTCGTCCGGCGGTAAGGCTGGTGGTAGCAGGTAAGGCTACTCCAGCCGAAGTGGGTGCGCTGCCTACAGAACTGGTGCGTATGCGTATACCCCGGGCAGTGCCACCATTAACCGCTAAAGTAGGGGTGGCGCTGCTGCTGACCAAATTGGGGATAACGATCAGCATATAACCGTTGGGCGGGTTGCTGCCATCGCTAATATCGGGAACCGTTACAGTATAGGCAGCTCCTGTACCGCCCAGAGTATAAACAGGTTGAGGTCCAGGCAAACCTTGATTTCCTGTATCCCCCTTGTCGCCTTTATCTCCCTTGGCACCAGGATCCCCCTTGTCACCCTTGTCGCCTTTATCTCCCTTGGCACCAGGATCCCCCTTGGCACCAGGATCCCCTTTTGCGCCGTCTGATCCATCCAGACCATGGGCGCCGCTCTCTCCCTTGTCACCACGAGGGATAGTTATTTCCAGGATAGCTTCAGAACTATCGCCAAGGTTACGAACTTCCGCAAAGCTCCCCGGCTCTCCGGTGAAAGTTGCACCTATGTTAAGGGTAGCGGCTAAGCCGGGATCCCCTTCGTCACCTTGGTCTCCCTTATCGCCTTTGTCCCCCTTGTCTCCTTTTTGCAGCTCCAGGCTGGCTAAATAGCTGCCGAGATCTGTTTCCACACCGTTATGCATGATCATAACGCAGTTGGCATCAGTTATGGGAAAAACGTCACCCAAATAGTTGCCATATTCGTCTCTAAGCTCTATCTGGAGGACGTTCACTCCGGGAATAATGCTTTTTAGCCGTATGACCCTACCACTTACTACGGGCACCTTAGCACCCCCTTAGCCGACAATCCTGCCTGTCATTTTGGGTGAAGCAAAGAGAACACTGCCTCCGGCACTGGGATAGGCGTCAGAAACCAACAGGTAGAGGGTGCCTTCCAGTCTCTGCTCTAGGGGGATATTTTGCCCAGCGTGGATGATAACCACCCCTCCCGCTACTTCGTCTAATTTGCGGGTATTTTCGTTGAAATCCTCGATGTTGTAAATATCGTCTAAACCGGGTAAGTTAAGACCCAGCTTCACGGTTTTTTGCACTTTGTGAAACCTCCTTAGAGCGGCTGCACCGGGATAGTGGCATGTTTATACTGGCCGAGGGCTCGATGGGTAGTAACCTCGCCTAATATACCGTAGGTGTTGTATCTCAGAATGACGTTGACAATCATGTTGGCGGGAATAATCTCCAGCACATAAGAGGCGATAAACTCCAGATGCTCCTGCTTGGTGAGAAGAATGTAGATGGTCAAAGATCTCTCAGCCAAATTGCGACTTATGACATACTCTCCCTCCAGAAGGTCGTCTAACCTTTCCTGGAGCCAATACCAGGTATAGGGCGGCCTCCTGGCGGTGCGGTCCATTAGTCTTTTACGGCGAAAGCTCAGACTCTCCCCCGGTGAAGGGATAATACCGAAAAGCTGTTCCTTATCAGCCAGACCGGCACTGTCGGAGGTCATAATAAACTGGTTGTCGTTTACCCTGCTTATCTCTGTATCCAGAAGTTCTTCCTGGTCTCCCCAGGCCTTAGCGATAATCTCTATCTCCAACACCCCGGCATAATAGGGAGGTAAGTTTTGGATATACTCCTTACTACGGCGCAGTGAGCACCACCCCTTCCAACAGGGGTATCTCCTGCTTGGTACCGGATTGCTCCAGCTTAATATCCCAGGTATCGCCATTTAGCTTCAGCTCTTCCACATTCTGCACTCCGGGGACAGCAAAGAATGTACTGTTAACCCTGGCGCGAAAAATCCAGGAAATATATTCCAGGGATCCTCTAGGTGGCAGCTTGTCCCACTCTTTTCGTATCTCTAAAAAGTATTTCTCTAAAGATTCCGTAATTAAGGGGCTTAATTGCTCCAGGGTAAAACCCGGCCCTACCGTGACTACGGCAGAGACGGTTACAGGAAGTCCTACCGCCCCCTGTATGGTCACCAGGTGGTCGATAGGCGCTCTCCCTTTGCCCATACCCTGGGGAAGAGGATCGACAGTGTCCTGGACTCCTTCCACCAAGGTTTCCGAAGGGGGGTTGAAGCTGCTGTCGATGATGCTGCACTTCACGGTACCGCCGCCGTTCCACACGGGATATACCTGTACTCCTCCGACCCCGGGAAGACTTAAGATCATATCTCGGTAAGCTACGATATTTCCGGCGAAGGGTTGAATCTGCAGCTGCTCCAGGTAGCGTGCCAGTAAGCTCTCATTGCTCTCAGTGTCCGAACCTGGAATAAGTATCCCTTCCAACCTGGCGGTATGTAGCTCCGGTATGTGGGTAATGGGGAGGAGCTGACCTAGGTAGTTATTGCCTACGCTCCCCAGTTGCTCGCATTGTAATTGGTATATTCCTGCCGCCAACTGCTGGGTAGCTATAAAGGTAGTAGTCTCTCCTATGGCAGCAAAGCGAGCGCCAATAGGTATAGGGAAGGGGGTATCTTCCGCCCCATAGAATAGCCCCTGGCGGATCGCGGCGGTAGCATCCCGGCGCTGTAACCCTGACTCTCCTACGCGTAAGTCCAAATATTCATCTTCGGCTGTTTTAACGTAGGTGTTGGTATAGACATTTCGTAAATCCTTGTAGCTTGTGGCCAACTGCTGAGCCGCTGCCGCTAGGGTGTCGTAGATGATAGCCCCTAGCCGCTTATCCACCGTGTTAGGTACCGTTGCCAGCATGGTCGCGAGGATCTCTTCGGCGGTGATATAAAGGTGTTCTGGTATCATGCCATTGGCCACCGCCTTTCCCATACCACTTCGCCAAAAATGGTATCTACTGCCAGCTGGGTAAGTAGGTCGTCCAGTCCTCCGGAAAAATGGAGGCTGTGTATCCTGGTAATCCTGTCATCGCTGAGCAAACTTTCCGTAAGGCGTCGTTTCAGCTCTGCTTCCACAATGAAGCGGTCTTGTCCCACAAGATCCTCTATGGCCATACCATAACCGCTACGGCCGTAGATAAGATGGACGTGTTGCTCGGTCATCAGTCTTTTCACAATAGCCTGGTAGGCAGCTTCCTGACCGTCCACCATGCCGACAATCCTTTGGGCTACCAAGTCCAGGCGATAGGTGCGGGAGGTTTCTCTCTCCTGGGGGATAACTGGTCGAGCCCATTCCCCCATATTGGGAAGTAAACTCACATTATTGCCTCCCTGATACGAAATAGCACAATATACTGCTGCCTGCGGCGTACTGCCAGTAAAGCCACTTTGTCGTTCTCCTGCAAAGCTCGCTGCATATAGATAACCCCATCCACATTAGGCAGTTCTCCCTCGCCACCGTCCCGGTAGCCCTCCCAGTAAACCCTGTCTCCCAGCTCCTCGCTCAAAGGGGCGGCGGAAGCGGCTGCCCCCAAAGGGCCTTCCGTTTCCGTCCTGCCACTTATGGCGTGGCTGTGGTCGCCTTCTACCTCCGTAGAGAGCTTCAGGTCATGGCTATGAGGTTCCAGGATGTGCCGGTGACGTAGGTCTATATATTTGGGTAGAGCGGCGTCGGAGAGCAGCAGAGCCGCCGCCGGTAATATGTCGTTATCCCCTATCTGAATAGTTAGCGGGGAAACGCTGACCACCGTGCCAATGGCAATATCGGTAAGCCCCCAGGCATTTAGGGTGTTTTGGATTATTTGCTGTATGGTTTCCAGCACTAAACAACCACCTCCATTTCCAAGGTTGCTTCCCTTTTATCCGCCGAGAAGGTGTGGCTAGCACTTTCAATAAGCAACCGCTGCCGTAAAGCCAGATCCCCTAACTCCGGCAAGTAGATAAAAGCAATACAGCCTGCCCGTATAGGAGGAGCTTCCGCCAACTTGAGAGTAAGGTTGCGACTTACCCGGTTATGGTAAGTCAGTCGCTGCCGCACCATCTCTTCTATTTGGGCGGCGTTTAAGTTCTCGTCCACAATTTCATAAAGCTGAAGCAGACCCCATTTGGCTATAGTCTCAGTGGATACAGCCATATAAAGGTCTGCTCGGCCGGTTTCTTCGTTGGGGCGTATCAGCTTAATTTGGTTATAGGTCTCTTTGTCGATAGAAGTTTCGTAGGTATAACCTGTAGCCAGGCTGCCTTCCCCTAAAACTTCCGCTATCTGCATAGCCCCGGCTTCCCGTAAGGTAAGTTTCCCCTCCTCATCGAGGAAGTTCCATATTTTCCCGGTGGCGATGGTGGTGCGTATCTGGTAGTCGGTGATGATGTCCAAGAGGGACAAGTCCTGGTAGTGTCCATAGGGTAGTCGGTAACCGGTGTTGGGCAGCTCACCTACCGTAAGTTTAAACTCGGCAGCTATTTGCTGCACGGCATCTGTAAGACTGTAGTTCTCCCAGTTGTAGGTTTGCTTGGCTTTAAGGTAGCGTAATTGATCGTAACAGGTGGTAGTTATTTCCCCTTTATCGTTTTTGCGCTTGGTAAAGACAAAGCCGCTAAAAACCACCTTATCATCCACAACAAAGAGTACCGGATCTCCCTCATGGTAGGCAGCAATATAGTCCTTGATCAGGGTAAATTCCAACCTGGCAGGGGCGCCCCGCCTTTGGGTCTGCCACTTCACCCCGCTTTTAACGTTGTCACTTACCTTAAAGCTCTGCCCGGTGTTACGTCCCTCTATCTCCAGTCGGTAACCCATTTAGAGCACCTTGGACTGGATAGGTCGAAACTCGCGCAGGCTGAGCTTGTAGTCGATGGTTCCCGGGGGGCGTCCTCCTTCTTCCACCGTCTCGAAACGGTCTACCACCACCGCAACATTAACCGGCTCCCTGCCATCCCGGGAGTAAAGGAGCCTTACTGGCTTTTCACTCTCCAGCAGGGTAGTAAAAAAGGCTACCCAGAAGTCTGATACCTCCGCTGGGAAAAAGCTTTCCAGCTCATAGCTGTTTAGCCTACGCCGCCCGGGACGCACCGCCTCGCCAAAGCCCAAGATCTCTACCGAGGTGTTGTTTGCTTCCCTTTTTACGGGGAAGCTATAGGGGTTCACCGGCAGCTCATATTTACCCCCTGAAGTGATGAATACTACTCGATATGCCATGTTAAAACCCCCACCTATCTTGCCCCCTACACAGGGTTAATGACCACATTGGCTTCCACAGCCTCCCGTAACCGCTTACCCAGCTCCCGTAAATACTCGTCCATCTCCTCAATAGCATTTCCGCTCATTTCCACATTCATAATAACTGTAGGAGCAGGCGCTTCCAGGTTGACATTGGCTATATAGCGGCGTTCTCTCTCATCCAACAGGTAACGCAAATCCTCCCGGTCCAAACGCACCGGGTTATTGATGCTGCCAATTTCGTCTACATAGTCCACATTGGGGATACCGGCCTTAAAACTCTCGTCGTCAAACTCGAAAGGTTTGAAGGTGAACATATCTTCCAGGTCCCTAGCCCATTGGCGGCCAGCTTCCTCCCCGGAGTTCCAGGCTTCCTCCAGGTCGATATAATCTTTGTAGGCCTTCTCCTCAAAAGTTTCCCCTTTCGTCCAGGCGATAAATTTACCAATTTTGTTGGTCAACCAGGTCCAGGCGTTTTCGATGCCTATGAAGATATTTTTAACTATGGCACCCATAACACTGAAGGCACCACTAATCTTCCCTGCCACATCCTCCCCGGTGATACCCATTTTATCAAAAATGAGCACTACGGCGGCGATAGCAGCGCCAATGAGAAGGAAGGGTAATAAGACTGGCATCCAGCCCATGAGAGTTTTCAGCCCAGACATAAACCCAGTTGTCCCAACTTTCACCAGATGCAAACTCAGCTGCACCAGCCAGGGGATAGCGAAAGCAGCTCCGGCACCAATGGCGGTAATGAAAAGGAACTTGGCGGCATCTCCGCAGAAAAGGAAGCGTTCCATTAGCCAAGTAACCCCATCTACCAAAGCGGCGATAACCGTTGCTCCTATTTGGGCACCTATGAAGATGGCGTCATAGAAGGCTATGGCTGCATCCGACTGCAGCAAGTCCATAAACCGTCGTTGGGCATCGTTGATCTTACCCATGGCTGGCAACAACCTGTTACCAACCTCCTTCCGAATATTTCCCCAAATATTTTCCAACTGTTGCATCTGCCCTAGAGGGGTATTTGCTAGAGCTTCGGCCAGGCCACCATAGCTTTGCCCAATAACTTCCGAAATGACGGCTACCTTTTCCATTTCCGTACCAGTGGCAATAATAGCCTTTTGGTTTTCGTCCAGCGCAAAGCCGATTTTCGTCAGTCCGCCATAGTTACCATCCAGAGCTTTGCCCAACTGGTTGGCAAGTCCAATCATTTGCTGGGAGCTGACATTGACCCCGCCCTGTCCGGCAGCATAGTCCGATAAAGTCCCCAGCATCTCTTCCAAAGCTCCCGCCGAGAGGCGGTAGGTCGCCAGCTCAGAGAGGCCTGCCGTCAGGGCGGCTTCGCTGTAGCTGGTTTGCTGGGAACGCTGGGCAGTCATCTCCTTTAGCTGGTTATACTGCTCCCGGGTTACCCCTGCATTGGCGCCAAGGACGCTAAGAAGGCGGGTTTCAGCTTCAATTTGGTCATTAGCGTCTTTGATTAAGTCCAAGGTGGTGTTTTTAATCCAGGCGATGATTCTTTTCGCCAACTCCAATGCCTGGTTCACCCCGGTGATCGACATTTGCCAGTTTTTGAAGCCCTGGTTTACAGGGGGTTGGGCTTGTTCTAATCTTTTTATCTCGTCCTGCATCTTCTGCAGCTCGGCGTTGTTGACGGCAATCTGCACCGCCATAGCCTCATAACCTGCAGCCATAGCCGGATCCGCCGTGGAATTCTGCAACATCTGGATGATGTCTGAGGTTATCTGTGCCTGAGACGCGATATCTTTCAGCACCGGGGTCATATAGTCATTAAACCCCAAGGTATCGGTAAAGCTGGCCACAGGTTAACCCCCTTTCGACTTTAGCTGCTCAATACGTTCTTTCTGGTTCAAGGCGGCGGCGGTAATAAAGGCTTTTTCTCTTATTTCCATGTTCATATACTCACGAGGCATAATATGGTGTTCCAGGAGGAGGTACTCCGCTAAAGCGGCGTCGCCATCCTCCTGAATTAGTTTTTTGCTTCGGTCACCAGCTCTTCAAAGTCCTGGTCGAAGCCGCTATATTCCTGTATCTTCTTCGCCAAGTCCACAATCTCACCGGGCAGCAGTAAGCTATGGAGCAGCTGTTTGGGGGTTAGGCAATTATTCTCGGTGATGAAGTCGGAGTTACTAAAATCCGGGTCTAAGCAACACGCCAGAGCGATCTGCTCAAAAATGCGTCCGCCATCTACCCGTATCCTACCCTTAGTGGAAACGGTAGCCGCTTCCTGCTGGATGCGGTTATACTCATCGTAGGTTAGTGCCCGTACCGTAAAAGGTCGCCCCTTAAGGCGACCCCCTATATCCACCTGGTGGCTTTCCGATATGTAGTTTTTATTTTGATGCAAAAACTCTCTAAGGCTACTCAAAATATTCTTCCCTCCCTTACCCTTCTCTGCCTACACCTAGCGGATCTTTAAACTCTTCCAGTAGCTCACTAGAGTTGAAGGAAAAGTTGATGTCGATGGTCAGGCCATCTTCGGTGCCCGCGTCCAATAGGGCTAACGGTATATCCCCGGAGAGCTGGCAGCCGTAAAGCTGGGTAATCTGGGTGCCCAGGGTAGCCCCTCCTTGCTCATTGATAATCAGGATATCCCATTCTGGGAAGATACCAGTCTCTTCATATTCATCCAACATCTTCCGGAAGATCTTGGCCATCCAGTAGTTTACCGTCATGGCGCCGTTGCTGCCTAAACCGGTTATCCGTCCTTGCTTGTTAACCGTCCCTACGGTAGCAAAGGTGGTGCTAGAGATGCTCCTGGCGGCGCTAATTTTTTGGATACCCGCCATCTCCATGCGCTGCTTTTTGATGGTGAAGAAGACCGAACCTTTCGTACCGATAACTAATTCATCTGCTTTTAAAAATAGGGTAGCCATTAAGTTGCTGCCCTCCTTTCCAGCACATCAGTAAAGACCTTCATGTAGAGTTTTTCCATACTGTCTATCGGCTGTATCCAGGCGTAGACCACTACGGCGTCTATCTCTAGCCCTCGCTCTACCACAAGGTCTATTTCAGGGTCAAAGTTGGTAATACAATTTAAGGCCTGCAGCTGTTTGAAATAGGCAATAAGGTCGCCTTTAAAGCTGTTGCGGTCGGCGAGGTTGTTGTTGCACTTGCCTTCGTAAAATGTCTCCCAGGTCTGTTTTACAGTGTTGTTGATTTCGCCTAAGGTGCGTATGACGCGGTTCTTGCGGTACTCTTTACCCTTGGTGGGCACAAACTCCCTGAAGGTGTTAATGTCTTGCTCAATCTTGATAGAGCCGTCCGTGCGCCGAGTGAAGAGTAACCAGCCTTCCAGGAGTGCTTTTTCGATCTCCTCATGCTCCAGTTCGTTGATGATAGCTACTGCCCCGTTAATGAGCATGTTGGTGGCGCTTTGGTTCATCGCCGTGCCGGCGCTCACACCCACCGCCAGCGCCACGGCCTTATACGGTTCGACTATAGAGCCGCTTTCGGTTTCATAGCCCTGCTTCAGGCCGATAATACCGTCGTGGTTGGCAGCAACAGAGTTATAGACCACCCCTTGCACCTTCCTGCCCTGGGTGTCTATCTGGTTGATAACAAACATACTTACCAGCTCCGGCACTTCCGGGGCGTCATCGATGATACCCATGGTCTGCCAACGTTCGAAGCTCAAGGCTTTGAAATAACCGTCATAAGTCCCCTGGTTAATGACCCCATTAGCGCCACCTGTAAGAGGCACTCCCGCGCTGGGGGTT
>WREE01000050.1 GCA_009779515.1 Symbiobacteriaceae bacterium | reverse complement strand
GCAATGGCAGCTATGGCATCGATGTCACAGAGGTTACATGCTGGATTACCGATGGTCTCCACGTAGATAAGGCGAGTTTCGGGACGAAGAGCTTGACGGATATTTTCGGGATCATCGGTATCTACAAAGGTGGTCGTAATGCCTAAACGGGGTAGAGTGTGGGTAAGCAGATTTACCGTGCCACCGTACAAGGTTTTGCCGGCAACTATATGCTGTCCCTGCTGCATGATAGTTACCACTGCACCCACAAAGGCAGCATGTCCGCTGGCAAAGGCTAAAGCTCCTACACCTCCGTCTAAGTCGGCTAAACGGTCTTCGAGAAACGCTGTCGTAGGATTACCCAACCTGGTATAGATATTACCCGGTTTTTTCAGCTCAAAAATTTCTTGGGCATCTTGGGCCGAATCGTAGATATAAGCCGATGTCATGTACAGAGGGGGAACATAAGATTTGGTTACAGGATCCGGTGTGTAACCTGCTCGAATTTGCTGAGTTTCAAACTTCGTCATGTTCATCCATCCTTAATTTTCATTTTAATAATGTGAGTAGAAGCATCAACGGGCAGATTGCCATCTGCCCCTACGAAAATCCGCACCAACGGGCAGATTGCCATCTGCCCCTACGAAAATCCATCGCCAATCCATCGTAGGGGACGATGGTAATCGTCCCGCTGGAATTTGTGTACACTTACTGGACTCGGGGTCCCCGCGAACGTGTGCGTGGGGTGGGAGTCTGGGGTTTGGGGGCGGGTAGCCCCCATCTAGCAGAGTAGAAACCCCGGCTGGGGCTTCTCATTACAGCTTTATCATGTAACACCAAAGACGATCACGGAGATACTTAATGACATAACCAGTCGATATGCCTTTAACTCTAGCCCGTTGTCTCTGCAGCGCTTCATGGTTTCGCTAACCGTGCTGTTTGCATCATAGCGCATAGCAGTTTCTTTGTCAATCGGGATATGAGTACATCCCAGGGTTTATCGCCTATTTGCCCAACAAAGCTCTGCTCGTCTAATCTCATATTAGAAAAATACCTATTATTTGCCATAAAACAGTAAACCTTGGCAGCAGTAGGGAGTTTTATTGGCATTTGCTGCGAAAATATGTAGACTTTTTCCGCATACTATAATATCATATTACTAACTATACTGCAAAGTGGTGATTCACCATAAGGAGGGCTTAACAGATGGACAACAAACAAGAAACAGTATTCAAGAGCGCCAGCAGTGCTATCTATCGCCTCGTCGTGGGTGAGTACGAGGTAGAGGGTGTGGAGGTATCTCTGCCGGGAACCAGCCAGTTCCTTCTAACCATCAATTGTCAGCATGGCATGCTGGCTTGTCGCCTGGTGGACTTAAGCGTCTCTGATCGCCTGAACCTACCCCTGGCTATCTTTTCCGCAGCCCGGCTGGAGAACATACTGATAGGTAAGCCGGTGATGCTTTCCCAAAGCGCTGTGAGTATGGGAGCAACCAAGGAGATGACCGGCGCGGAGCTGGTAAGCCTGTTTTCCCAACCGCTAGGAGGGTAGCTACATGCAGGACAGAATTAGAGAAAGCGCACTAAGCCTGGGGTATCTTGAAGCCAGACCTGTTACCGGTCAACCCTTCGAGGCTTGGCGCGAACGGCTTAACAGCCTGCCTCTGGGACAATATATGAAATTTGAACACGACCCCGCCAAGGTTACGGGATGGTCTAGAGATGAAATAACCATCTGGGTAGCTCTGGCACCCACACCACCTAGGGAAGAATGGCCACCAGACCGCGGTGAAATGGCAGCCCATTACCTGACTGTGACCGCCGATGCCAAACGCAGAGAAGCCTGGAAGCAAGCAGTCACCGCCATGGGCTACGAAGTAGCTAAAGACTCTCCTCTGCCGGAACGCGCTGCGGCTGTGCGAGCCGGTCTGGGGGTTGGAGGTTTAAACGGGTTATTATTAAACCCTGTGTACGGTAGCTTTACCAGCATAAGTGTCATCGTCATCCATGCTCCCCCCCCGGCTAATGCTCGGGGACAGGAACAGGATACGGTTACCCTTTGTGAGCAGTGCGGCAAATGCATCGCGGTCTGCCCAACCCAAGCCATCTCGGCAGATAACGGCATCGATGCTCTGCGCTGCCTGTGTAATTCTATTTACCGACCAGAATACATGCCTGAAGCAGACTATGCCCTGATGGGTAAGCGCATTCAGGGTTGCGACACCTGCCAGAAGATATGTCCTTATAATTCGCATCTGGAGCAACAGCCGTTACCCTTGGACATCCTGCAGAGCATGACGCTGGCTGCTTTGCTAAGTGAACCAGACCTAGAGGGGATCCGCCAGCATAACAACCATCACTTGTCTCTCAATCGCCTGAAAACCCAGGCTGTGCTGGCGGCAGCTAATACTAACCGCAAGGATCTGCTGCCACTCATCGCTCCCCTGAAGGAGAGCGATGATCAATCACTGGCTACCATAGCAACCTGGGCAGCAAAAAGGCTGGCCTGAGCTTAAAAGATAGACATGGTTAGAAACAAAGTGGCAGCCAGGGAGGCAATTAGAGAAACCACGGTAATTTGAGTGTTGATGGAAGGACCGGCAGTATCTTTAAAGGGGTCACCCACGGTATCTCCCACCACGGCTGCTTTATGAGCATCAGAGCCTTTGCCACCGTGATGGCCGGATTCCACAAACTTCTTGGCATTGTCCCATAAACCGCCGGCGTTACTCATAAAGAGAGCTAACAGCAAACCGGTAACAATATTGCCGCACAGGAAGCCACCAAGGGCTTTGACGCCACCCACATAACCTACTAGCAAGGTAATACCAATGGTGGCGGCGCCGGCAGGTACTAACTCCTTCAAGGCACCGCTGGTGGCAATTTCAATACACTTGGCATACTCGGGCACTACGCCGGGTTCTCCTTCTTTCAAACCGGGTATATCATTGAATTGGCGATGGATTTCCACCACCATACGCTGGGCATTACGGCTGACCCCCAGCATCAACATGGCGGAGAAGAGCGCTGGCACCCCACCGCCGACTAACATCCCAAAAAAGACGGTGGGATCCATGATATCAAAGCCGGATATACCCACCAAACCTAGACGGACTGCCGCTTCATTTACCTCGCTCATGAAAGCTCCCAACAGAGCGATAACAGTAAGCCCTGCGGCGCCAATGGCGAAACCTTTGGTAATAGCTTTAACGGTATTGCCAGCGCTGTCTAAAATATCCGTGGCTTCTAACGCTTCCTCACCTAAATCTCCCATCTCCACCAAACCCCGGGCGTTATCCACAATGGGACCATAAGCGTCGTTAGAGATAATCATACCCACAATCGAGAGCATGCCCACTGCTGCCATGGCGATGCCAAACATGGCATACCCTTCACCGATAGGTTCACAGAGCTTGTAGGCTACCAAAGAAGAGACCCCAATACCGATCAGAGGAGGGAGCACGCTCATAAAGCCGTAGGAAATACCAGAGAGGATAGTAAAAGCCGGACCAGTTTCCGCAGCTTTGGCGGTCGCTCGCACCGGAGGCTTTTCGTCGTTGGTGAAGTAGTCGGTGACCATGCCAATGATGACCCCTATAGCTAATCCCACCATACTTGCCCCCCATATACGCCAATTATAACCCAGCACAGAGGTAGCGATACCAGTAACCACCACAAAGATGGCGGTGGTTATATAAGTGCTGTTGTTAAGCGCCTGAGTAGGGTTACTCTTTTCCCCCATTTTAGCCATGGAGACACCTATCATGGAGGAGAGTAGCCCCAGAGTGGCAAAGCAGATAACCATGGAGGCGTTAACCACGCTTCCCATTCCCTTGTCCAGGACACTGGCGATAACCAGAGCTGCCGAAATGGAGGCGACATTGCTGTCAAACAAATCGGCGCCCATCCCGGCTACATCACCCACGTTGTCCCCCACATTATCGGCAATAACTGCCGGGTTACGGGGGTCATCTTCCGGGATCCCCAGCTCTACTTTACCCACTAAATCTGCCGATATATCTGCCGACTTGGTAAAAATACCGCCTCCTGCCTTAGCAAAAAGAGCAATAGAGCTAGCGCCAAAGCTAAAGCCCAGCAGCACCGAAGTGTTGTCGGTAATATACAGCAAGCAGGATACTCCCAGCAACACCGAGCCCACCACTGACATCCCCATCACAGCTCCACCCCGGAAACTTGCCATAAAAGAAGAGCGGATCCCCTGCTGAGCTGCCTCAGCCGACTTGATGTTGGCGATGGTGGCAATACTTATGCCGATATAACCTGCCGCTCCTGAAAAAATGGTGCCGGCTAAGTAGGCTACCGCCATGAGCACATTTTCAGCTGGATTGCCCAGCCAAATACCTTTAGGGAGAAATATGAGGATAAGAACTGCCAGGATACCAGCAAATTTGGCTAATTCCTTATACTCCGCTCGCAGGAAGGTGTAGGAGCCATCCCGGATGTACTTGCCTACCTCAGCTACCCGAGGGTTGCTGGAGGGTTGACGATTTACCCATTGGTACAACCAGGAAGCAAAAGCAAACGCTAACATGGAAACCAGAAGAGCTAACCTTAAAAATCCATCCAACGAAGCAAACATCGCATTCATCCCTCTCAACTGTTTGTGGTGGTGACATAGCAAAAGACTTTTGTTTGCTTATAGTAAAGCAAACAAAAGTCTTGCAAACCGCTTAAAACGGTTGTTTAACCGATCGGAAGAACTCCGACGTGTTGACGGCTAAACATATAGCTATACTGCTACTCCCTTTCCCGGTTATCTTACCAGCAGTCGGAGCTAAAGTCAAGGGTTTTATGGTAGCGGATAGACACCAGATTTACCTTCTTTGGCATTTTCTTCGGCAATACTGAGATCGACCTTAATCTTCCCAGCCATTCGTTGTTGCAAAAACTTTTCGGCTACCTCGGGGAAGGCTAGATAGGAGAGGAGGTCTTCGTCAGTTTCCATCAGATGACCAATGGCTTTCCTGCCATCGGCTAAACCGGGAGGTAATAAATTGGCATAACGTTCTTCCACGACCGGGGTATCTTTGATAATGCTGGTGCGAAAATCGGGGTCGATAGGTACTGGGGTGCGACCGTAATGTCCCGCCAGGTAAGAGCGCACTTCGTTAGTTACCATGGTATAACGACCGGCTAAAACATTGGCGACAGCCTGAGTCCCCACCATCTGACTGGAAGGAGTTACTAAAGGGGGATAGCCCAGCTCAGCTCGAACCTTAGGCACTTCGTCCAGGACTTCCGGCAAGCGGTGCAGGTTTTCTCCCAATTGATCAGCAAAGTTGGAGAGCATACCGCCAGGAACTTGGTAAGACAAGACGTTGGCATCAACGCCACCTACCACATCGTACTTAATGTTATACTTTTTAACTGCTTCCCGCAGGTAGGCACTGATGGGGAAGAGTTTGGAAAGATCGATACCGGTATCGTAGGGAGTGCCACGGAGGCTGGCGATCATGGTTTCGGTAGCAGGCTGGGAAGTCCCCATAGCCAAAGGGGAAAGAGCGGTGTCGATGATGTCGATCCCCTCGGGAATAGCCATTAAGTATGCCGCTCCCGCCATACCCGAAGTGTAGTGGCTGTGAATTTGCAGCGGGAGAGGAACGGCAGCACGAATGGCACGGGTGAGATCCCTGGCTATATAAGGGGAGATGATACCAGCCATATCTTTGAGACAGATGGAATCTACTCCCATATCATACATTTGTTGGGCAATGGCGACAAAGGCAGGTATATCGTGGACGGGAGATATGGTATATACCACCGCACCTTGCACATGAGCTCCAGCCTTTTTCGCGGCTTTAACCGTGGTTTCAAGGTTACGCATATCGTTTAAAGCGTCAAAGACCCGAATGATATCTAAACCGTTATCTACTGCCTTTTCGATAAAATAGGTAATGACATCATCGGGGTAGGGGCGGTAGCCCAGTAGGTTCTGGCCTCGGAGAAGTGCCTGCAATTTAGTCTTTTTGAAGTAGCGCTTAAAGGTGCGCAGCCGCTCCCAAGGGTCTTCGTTTAAAAAGCGCAGGCAGGAATCGAAAGTAGCTCCACCCCAACACTCCACGGAGTAAAAGCCAGCTTCTTCCATTTGTTCGAGCATGGGGATCATATCTTTCATGGTAAGTCTGGTAGCCATTAACGATTGGTGACCGTCTCGTAAGGTGGTATCGCAGACAAGAATTTTGCGAGGGGGTACTAACGTTTCCTGGTTCTCCATTACCGGTAGCCTCCTAATAGTGTTGTCGCCAAAAAGCGGATATTTTATCCCTTTAAGATAATCTAGGTTGGAAACAAAGAACATGAAACCGGTTCTTCCTCCACCCTACCCCCGACTTAGAGCCGGGGGTAGGGTGGCTTTATGGTCAGTTTTTACTTATTGGCTACTACGGTGAATGGTTCTTCGTAGTTAGCGATGGTGAAGTTGCGCTCATCTGACCAGATACTGTAGGCTTCGTTGAAGGCTTCCGTATTGAAAAATTGCCCTTCGGCGTAAATGCGACCTTTATACTTTAAGGTAGCCGAACCGGCATTAGCCCAGGAGCCGGTGAAGGGGATAAGGTTGGAAGCAGTGTAGCTACGGGCATAGCGGAAGGGAATAGCTAAGCATTGGTCGATAAGATAGGTTTCGGCTTCGGCAAAGAGATGATACCGTTTGGAGATATCAAACAGCTCTGCCTGAGCAGCAATAATTTTATTCAGGTAGATATGGTCGCCATTTTCATCCCGGCAGTCGGTCATGGCATGCATATGGTTAAAAGAGACACCCGGCTCGGGACGGAGCATATCGGTGAAAGTCTCGGGGTCGATGTAGTCTGCGCCCCAGTTGGAGATAAGAATACCATAGTTACCGGGAATACGGAAGCGGGTGGAGAAACCGGTTCCGGGAGCTCCTTCCAGCTCTACTTTGATATAATCGGTACCCAAAGACTCCTCTAAAGTCTGCTTAAGAACTTCGGCTTTTTGGGTATCTTCCGTGGAGGTGGTTTGGTAAGGATGGAAAATAATGATGGGGAAATGAGCTCCTGCGGCGGTTAGCTCCTCAATAGCCTGCTCTTTGTATTTAAGAGCTTCCTCCATATTATAGGGCTGACCGTTACGAATTGCGTTAAGAGGCTCTAATTGGGTGTAGTCTTTACCATCTATGGCAGCAAAGAGAGGAGGGGTAACCGTAGTGGTAAGAATGGCAGCTGGGTCGTAGGGTTCATAGATTTCGGCTAACAGCAAACGGTTGATGGCGTGGAAGAGAGACTTGCGGAAAGCCAAATTATTAACGGCAATACCCCAGTTCTCCGGTTCATATTTGGCGTCCATAACTTCGGCGTTAGGCCAGAAGTTTAAAATAAAGAAGTAGTTGTAAAGCATACCCCAGGAAGGGCGCACTTTGGTGGATTTTTCCGGATCTCGCATCCACTCATCTAAAATAGTTACCGGGATAGAGGCGGCGGTAACTTCCCCGGTGAGAAACATTTCCGGACCTAAAGTGGTGGAGTTGGAGTTGTAAATTTCTTGAATTTTTTTAACTAACACATTCTCGGCATCGTAGTAATGGGGGTTGGCTACATAAATATGCTCGGTGTTGGGAACGAAAGATTGAAGAATATAAGCGCCGTTATTCGCAAAGGTTTCGGCAGAGGTAGCGAAACGGTCGTCCCCTTCCACATGGAACTGCTCCATATACTCCCGGCAAGCGGGATAGAAGATGGTGTAGGTAACCATGGAGAGGAAGTAAGGGACTGGACGTTGTAGGGTGTATTCCACCACATACTTGTCGATAGCTTTAATGCCAAACTCCGAAAAAGGCAGGGTACCTTCCCAGACTTCGGTACCGTTTAAGATAACATCACGCACCAGGTTCGCCGTTTGCGAGGCGTTAGCTTTTTTCATATACCAGGTGACAGCAGCCACAAAGTCTTCGGCTGTGGTTTCGCAAATTTCGTTACCGTCTTTATCCAGCCACATGACCCCTTCCCGAATGGTGAAGGTCCAGACTAAACCATCTTCGGTACGGGTAATATCGGTGGCAAGATCCTTCATAATGTTGCCGTACTCATCGTTTTGTAGTAAGCCGGAAACACAGTTGGCACCAAAGGCCTGGATATTGGTGGTCTGGGACCACAGGTAGTTAATGGTTTCCACTTCGGTAGAATATAGGGTGATAACATCGGATGAGGTGGTAGGTAAATCCCGTTTAACCAGTTCGGTGAGGGTAGATTGACCACCTACATGCCCGGAGACGATTTGTGCTGCACCAACGGTAGGCGCCTCGGTAGGGGGTTGCGTGGGCGCCGCGGTGGGAGCTTGGGTAGGTGCCGTAGTAGGGGTTGTTCCTCCACAGGCAGTTAGGAACAGAGTAGCGACCATCAACAGCGCTAAGATACGCTTGTTCATGACGAAGTCCTCCTTTAATTTCGGAATCGAAAAGGGGAATACCGGTCTGTGCTTAAGATACTCTTGCCTAGGACTTCACCCCCTGCTTTATCACTGGGGAAATGTTACCGTTTTTTTAACAAACCCGTTCATTCCCTTGTTCTGGACAGCAGCCCATTATTCCTTCCTTGGAAAACTATTTAGGGGATAGGCGAGTCCGATAACTATCTGCTTCTTCGTCGTTAGCTAAGACATAGTGGCGAGGGGTTACCTCCCGCCAACTGGGAGGGCTTTCGCTGTAGCGGTGCTGGGAAGGGTCGTAAACTAAGAGCTTCTTTTGTCGCTCAACAATGGGGTCGGGGGACGGTACGGCGGAGAGAAGAGCTTGGGTATAAGGGTGTAACGGGTGAGCAAACAGCTCCTCGGTATCTGCCAGTTCGACGATAACCCCTTTACTGATAACAGCAATGCGATCGGTGATAAAACGCATAACCGATAAATCGTGAGCGATAATAAGATAAGTAAGACCGCGCTCCTTTTGCAGCTGAGAAAGCAGGTTTAATACTTGAGCCCGAATGGAGACATCGAGAGCGGAAATGGGTTCATCGGCAATAATAAACCTGGGGTTCATAATTAAAGCACGAGCTACGCCAATCCGCTGCCTCTGCCCACCGGAAAACTCGTGGGGAAAGCGGCTGGAAAACTCTGGCAAGAGCCCCACATCCAAGAGAGCCTGGCGGACTTTCGCCCGCCTTTCCTCTTCGCTTTTAAAGAGTTTGAGGTTAATTAGCCCTTCGGAGATAATATAATCCACTTTGGCGCGTTCGTTGAGTGAAGCCATAGGATCTTGAAAAATCATTTGAATATTTTGGATAACAGACCTATCCAGCTCGGCGGGGATTTTACCGCTAATGCGCTCTCCCTGGAAAATGACTTCTCCTTCGGCTAAAGGGTTTATCCGAATGATGGCACGCCCAATAGTGGTCTTACCTGAGCCAGACTCCCCTACTAAGCCAAAGGTCTCCCCTTCGTGGATGGCAAAGTTAATATCTCTAACTGCCACAAAGGGAGTGCGCCTACCTGCCACCCGAAACTCCACCCGCATGTTGCGAACTTCTAGAAGGGGTGGCTTCGAAGAGTTATAGTCGTAAGCCACTAGCTCACCTCCGAAAACTTGGCACGTAACGCCATGATAGCCGGTGGTGGCTGCAGTTTGGGGGCTCGGGGGTCTAACAACCAAGTTTTAGCAAAATGGGTGGGCGAAACCTGAAAAGCAGGTGGTCGTTCCAAAAAGTCTATTTTCAGCGCCTGAGGATTACGAGGTGCAAAAGCATCGCCCTTAATCTCTTGGAAGAGGTTCGGCGGAGTGCCTTTAATCGAGTAGAGGGGTTCCCCTTTAATCCCCAGCTGTGGTAGTGAGGAGAGAAGCGCCCAGGTGTAAGGGTGCTGAGGGTTGTAGAACACTTCCTCGGCGGTCCCACATTCGATAATATCACCGGCATACATTACCGCAACCCGATCGGCTACATTGGCAACCACCCCTAAATCATGGGTGATATAAATAACAGTGAGGTTGTACTTGTGTTGCAAATCCCGGATAAGCTGGAGGATTTGAGCCTGGATCGTGACATCCAGAGCGGTAGTAGGTTCGTCGCAAACTAATATCCGTGCCTGGCAGGCCATGGCAATGGCGATAACCACTCTTTGTCGCATACCGCCGGAAAACTCGTGGGGGTACTGCTTGTAACGCATTTCCACATCGTCAATACCTACATCCTTGAGGATTTCGTAGGTGCGCTGCCGAGCTTCGCCACCCCGTAGCCTCTGATGCAGTTCGATAACTTCCTGGATTTGCAGGCCGACAGTGCGCAAGGGGTTTAAAGCCGTCATGGGGTCTTGGAAGACCATGGCTATTTTTTTACCTCGTATAGCCAGCCAATCCCGCTCCTTAGTATAAGGGGCCATATCTTTACCCTCAAAGAAGATATGACCAGAGTCCACCCAGCCGTTATTATCCAGCATACCAATAAAGCTTTTGCAAAAAACCGACTTACCGGAACCGGACTCCCCTACTATCGCCAAAGTTTCCCCCTGATTTAAGGTGAGAGAAGCGCCTCGAATGGCGGTTAAAACACGCCCTCGTAAGGAAAATTTCACGACCAAATCGACAATTTTTAAAATTTCTTCCATACTCTAATCCTAACCCCCTCTATACATGATTGCGAGGGTCGGCAGCATCAGAAAAGGCATTGCCGATAAGATAAAAAGAGATGGCGATAAGGCATACCACGGCACAAGGGAAGAAGAGCTGATACCTCAGCCGGGTGTCCATCATCACAGCTCGTCCTTCCCCCACCAAATTCCCCAGAGAGGGGATAGAGATAGGAAGTCCTAAACCAACATAAGTTAAGGTGAGCTCCGAGGTTATGGTGGCAGGAATAGACATGGCAAAGCGTAATGTCAGAACAGAAACCAGGTGCGGGAGCATATTGCGGGTTATCAGCCTTGAGGTAGGAGTTCCCAAACAGCGGGAAGCCAGGTTATATTCCCGGTCGCGGATAATCATAATTTGGTTACGGACATAACGAGCGGTAGGCACCCAACCGGTGATACAGAAGGCGAAAATCATGGTGGACATACTGGGGCGCATAATGTAGGAGAGTAGAATGTGAATGACGGTGCTGGGCACATTATTCAGGACATTGTAGATGGCTTCAAAAGCCGCTTCCACTTGACGCACATAACCCCATAAAGCACCAAAGATGATACCGACTATCAGGTCCCAGGAGGCGACAATTAAAGCTATCATCATGGAGGTGCGGGTACCGCTCCAGATACGTGCCCAGAGATCCTGTCCTACGGCATTAGTGCCAAACCAGTGGGTACTGTTCGGGGTGTTATTACGGATAAAACCTCCCGTTGAGGAAAAATAGATACGGGTGGGGTCTAACTGGTTAGGCAAGTAGGGTTGAATAAAGGTAAAAGCCAACAAGGAGACTAAGAGAAGCAAAATGGCCACCGCTAGCTTTTTTCGGAAAAACATGGTGATGGTAGAACCCCAATAGGAATAATCGGAGTAACCGGTCATTTCAGCTTGGGTTTCGCTGAACTCGGCAAGGGAGAAGAGCTCAGCAATATCTCCCCTGGCAGGAAGCTCAACTCCCTGGGAGGCATCACTACCTACATTGTCGCTTATATAATCCTTCGACATCAGCGCGACCCTCCCCCACCTCTGGCGAGCTTAATACGTGGATCTAAAATACCCATGAGCATATCTCCCAGGAACAACCCCAGGATACCGATGGTGGAAAAGATGAGAACCAAAGCTTGCACTACCGTATTGTCCTGGCGTTGGATGACCGTGATGAGTAACCCACCCATGCCTGGGATGGAGAAGCTACCTT
>WREE01000049.1 GCA_009779515.1 Symbiobacteriaceae bacterium | reverse complement strand
GCAAAGCATGCCCAGGGGCTAATTGTCGTCCCCGATTTGACCAACAAAACCATGCAAGAGGTAACTTCGGTAATCAGCCAACTGGGCTTAACCCCCCAACACCGGGGAGATAGCGGGGTGGCCTATGAGCAGGAACCCCAAGCAGGTAGTGTGGTCAGCAAAGGTATGGTAGTCCGGGTAAGCTACCGCTGATCGTGCTCCTTTATCTCAAAGGTTGAGGCAAGGCTATCGTGCCACAAGCCGCGCACTTTTTTCCAAACTCTAGCAGGAATACGGCTGAAAAGCTGTAATATAAACTAAGAAAAAGCGCATAAAGTATAAGGAGGCTGAAAGATGAAAGTACTAATTACCGGTGCTTTGGGGCAAATTGGCAGCGAGCTTACCCTCGCCATGCGCCACCGCTACGGAACTGCCAATGTAGTCTGCAGCGACATCAAAGAGGAGTGTCCCCCGGGGGAAATAGCTGAAGGGGTCTACGAACGTCTGGATGTCATGGATCCTCAGGCAATAGCTGCTGCGGTGCAACGTCACGGTGTCACCCACATGGTGCATTTAGCCGCCCTTCTCTCGGCGGTAGGAGAAGCTCGTCCTACTTTGGCTTGGGAGATCAACATGGGCGGGCTATTCAATGCTCTGGAAGTAGCCCGGGAGGCCAAAGCTGCTTTCTTTACCCCCAGCTCTATTGCTGCTTTTGGTCCCGGAACCCCGGTGCAACTTACTCCCCAGGATACCATCCAGCGCCCCACCACCATGTATGGAGTTACCAAAGTAGCGGGGGAGCTGCTCTGCGACTACTACTTCCTTAAATACGGTGTGGATACCCGAGGGGTACGTTTCCCGGGACTTATCTCCTACGAGACCCTCCCTGGCGGGGGCACCACTGACTACGCCGTGCATATCTACTACGAAGCTCTGCGCCAGGGAAAATATACCAGTTATATTGACGCCGGCACCTACATGGATATGATGTACATGCCCGATGCTATCGCTGCCATTATCAACCTTATGGAAGCTGATCCCCATAAACTTACTCACCGTAACGCTTTCAACGTGACTGCCATGTCTTTCGAACCGGAAATGCTGGCGGCAGAGATACGCAAACACATTCCTGCCTTCACCATAGATTACCAAATAGACCCGGTGCGGCAAGGCATTGCCAACTCCTGGCCGGACAGTTTGGACGATAGCGCAGCCCGCGCCGAATGGGGCTGGAACCCCCAGTATGACTTAGCCAGTATGACTTCCGATATGTTAGCTAAACTCAAAGGTAAGCTCTAAAGATAGCTGCTCCCGACCGTCCATGGGACTTAGGTTAAATTTGCCAGTCATGATAACAAAGGTGGTGGAATGGTGGCAAAGCTAAGGCAGTGGGCATTATTGGTGACCTACGGTGTGGCTCTGGGAGTGGCAGTTCTCAACTACGACCGCATCGTCTCCGCAGCTTCGGCTTTTTGGCGCATCCTCAACCCCATCACCTACGGTCTCGTCATGGCTTACCTACTTAGCTTCGTCATGGACGCCCTGGAGCGCTACCCCTTAAAAGGGATGGCGCGCCACCCCAGGCTCCGTTTACTGCAGCGTCCTCTCGCCATTACCATATCTTTAGGCATTACTTTTCTCATCATTTACGCTTTTTTTGCCGTGATGATCCCGGAACTAGGCGCCAGCTTTCTACTCCTGCGTCAGCGAGCCCCGGAGTTAAGTGCCAGTTTTACTTCCTATATTAACGGGCTTCTGGATTACTACCAGCTCACCGATATTTTCTGGGTCGAGTTACAAAGTGCTCTCTCAGCCTGGGCAACCCAAATGATCCAGTGGGTCACCGATATCCTCCCCATCCTCATCTCCCGTATAACCCGCATAACTTCAGCGGTGATGGATATTGCCATTGGCTTAATCATCTCAGTTCATCTCCTCGCCAGCCGCGACATCTTAAAGGAGCAGATCACCCGCTTGGTGGGTATCTACTCCGATTCCTCTCGTATCTCTACTTTCACCGAAATTGGACAACTGGTAGCCCAAAGCTTTAACAACTATATCTACGTTAGAGTGCTGGAGTCTTTCATTATCTACTTCATGATGATCGCCTCCATGCTCTTAATTGGCGCTCCCTACGTGAATCTGGTAGCTACGGTCACCGCTCTGACCAATCTGATTCCCGTCATCGGTCCTATTCTAGCTACCTTCCCTTGCTTTTTTCTCATCGCCGTCATCGACCCCGACAAAGCGTTCCTGTTTGTGGTAGTCCACGTCGTAGTGCAGCAGGTGGAAGGAAACATCATTGGTCCGCAAATCTCCGGCAGTGCTTTAGGTCTCCCCTCTCTTTGGGTTCTAGTGAGCATCATCCTAGGTGGAGGCCTCCTGGGAGGAGTAGGGTTGTTTATCGGACCCCCGGTCATGACCATAATCTTTGAGTTGGCTAACCGCTTTATCTTGGCTCACGAAGCAAAAAAGAAAAAAGCTCCAGCCAACCTTAACCGAGAGGAGGGCGCGTCACTGAACCAGTGACGCCGTATCTGATGACTAAGTTGCGGCATTTCCGTAACCGCTCGTTTTATTGGTTGACAAACTACCTGGCTGACAAAGATACCGCCGAAAACGCTTGGTTTAGCGTTCTCGACGGTATGCTTTATACCATTATGGTGGGTTTAACCCAACCTTTTATGACCCTTTACGCTATGTCCTTGGGCGCCAGCGACACTATGATTGGCTTTTTTACTTCCTGGCCTTCTCTGGTATCTTTATTAGCCCAAGTTCCTTCGGCTCTGATTACCGAGCGGTTGCAGGAGATTAAAACTTCGCTGCTGCGTTGGGCTTTTGTCCATCGTCTTAACTATCTTATTTACGCCTTAATTCCTTACCTGCCTATTTCCGGTGTGAACAAAGCCTGGGTTTTTATCCTCCTCGTCACCTTGAACAACTTCCCTGGTGTCGTCGTCAACGCCATGTGGACGCAACTGATGGGGCGCCTTTTTCTCTCCCGTGAAAGAGCCAAAGTCTTCGCTGACCGCAACTTCCTAACCAGCGTGGTAACTTTATGTTTCCTCCTGGTCTCCGGTTCCATCTTAGACCTCATCCCCTATCCCTACAACTACACCTTGTCTTTCTCGGTCGGTTTTGTCGCCCTTATGATCTCCCTCTTTTTTCTTAGTAGGCTTAAGGAAAAGCCGGTAGAGCCTCCGGTAGCATCCCTGGAGGAGGTAACCACAGCTCCTGCTAAAACTTCCCCCTGGGCGGGAATGAAAACCGTAATCCGAGACAAAGGTTTTGTGGCACTCACCCTCTCCCTGGTCATCATGCATATCGGGTTTGGCTTTAGCTCTGCTCTTTGGACTATTTTCTACCGCAGGCAGCTTCTTTTAAGCTCCACCCAAATTGCCCGCATCTCTATTATTTCCACCTGTAGCAGTATGCTGTACTACCGCTTAGTCCCCAAAGTTATTACCAAGTTGGGCAACCAAGGCACCTTTCTGCTGGGAGTTCTCGGTTATGCCCCCCTCCCTTTCCTCTACGCTCAGGTCTCCGCCGACAACCTGTGGTTCCTTTGGGCGATTGCGGTTTTTGATGGCTTGGTTGGACCTACTTATAGCCTTAGCTTTTTTAATATTATTCTCGATAGCGCTCAAAATGAAACATACCGCCCCAGCTATTTAGCCTTTTATAACACCTGCATCTCCATCCCAGGAGTTATTTTTCCCATGATCGGTATGCAGCTTTACCTATACTGGGGTGGCCTCAGCGTCGCTCCCGTCTTTTACATCGCCAGCGGTATCCGTTTTGTGGCGGTAGTTATGTTGGCTCTGGTGTTCTACACGGGACGCCGTCGCCGCCTAGCCGGCAGATCGTAAACTCTCTCACGACTAAACGACTTAAGTACGCCAAAAAGCCGCTACTTTTATCCCTTTAAGGTAAGTTAGGTAGGAAACAAAGAACCCGAAACCGGTTTTTCTACAGTCTGGGTACGTAAAAAAAGCCGCTGCATAGCGGCTTTTTTCGAGGTTGAAATTATCGTTTCGAGAACTGCGGGGCGCGACGAGCAGCTTTGAGACCGTACTTTTTGCGTTCCTTCATGCGGGGGTCTCGGGTAAGAAAGCCTGCCTTTTTTAAGGCAGGGCGCATTTCGGCATCCACCGTGAGCAGAGCCCTGGCAATACCGTGGCGAATGGCACCGGCTTGCCCGGAAATGCCACCACCGTGGACGCGACAAAGGATGTCGAACTTGCCCTGGGTTTCAGTTAGCACTAACGGTTGCCGCACGATAAGTTTTAAGGTGGCTAAGCCAAAATAATCTTCGATATCCCGCCCGTTAATAATAATTTTGCCGCTGCCCGGCAACAAACGTACCCGAGCTACTGAGGACTTACGTCGTCCGGTACCATAGTTGCGTAATTTATATGTCGCCATGCTTATTTTATCTCCCTCCGTTATTTAGCCTTCTGGCGGATTTGCCGCGGTTCGGGCATCTGAGCCTGATGGGGATGAGTGGGTGACGCATAAATGCGGCACTTTTTCATCATCAAGCGCCCCAAACGGGTGTGGGGAAGCATTCCCTTAATGGCCGACTCTAAAGCCCGGGTAGGGTGAGTTTGCATGAGAATGCGGTAACTGGTTTGCTTTAAACCGCCGGGATAGTAAGAGTAGCGCTGATGGAACTTCTGGTCTAACTTTCTGCCGGTAATGACCACTTTATCGGCGTTGACGATGATAACATGGTCACCGCAGTTGACATGGGGGGTAAAAGTAGGTTTGTGTTTCCCTCTAAGGATAGCTGCCACCTCGGCGGCAACCCGACCTAACACTTGACCTTCAGCGTCAATAACCCACCATTTTTCTTCCACCTCGGCAGGCTTGGCTATATATGTGGTTCGCACAGTTTATCTTCCTTTCGCATACTCCGATCCATCTACGATTGCCGAAGATTACCCGAGTATTTAATTAACAACACCTGGTCTAAACGAGCACTGCCAACGTCTCGCGTTCACCAGGCGCGAGGGAGTAGTGCCGACTTTAAAGATACAAGCTATATGCGTCTCTTACGATCGGGTCGATAAGCGGACGGCATGACGTAGACATTTTAGACAGATTGTGGGCGGCTGTCAAGGGTTTACGAAATATTCTCATAAATAATTCCCTGTAAACACAAACCCTGGGGAGGGGCACAGAAGATAGTTCCCTGGCGCTCTCCTCGTGCCAAGGCTAAAGCCATATCCTCCAGGCGCCATTTATCGCTGGCGATGTCGCACATAGCTCCAACCAAAAGGCGCACCATATTAAAAAGAAAACCGTTACCGACAATATTATAGTGGAGTAACTCCTCCTCTGCTTCCCAACCGGAATGACTAATGGTGCGCACGAAGTTTTGCACTTTACTGCCGCTGGCACAAAAGGCTTTAAAGTTGTGTTCACCAACAACCAAAAGAGCACTTTGGTTTAGCAGCTCCCAAGAAAGCTCTCCCCGGCGCTGCCAGCGGTAAAGCCTGCCTAAAGGCGAAGGGATAGATGCGGTATCAATAGTATAGCGGTAATGCTTAAAGTGGGGGGTAAAGCGAGCATGCCATGCTGGGTCTACCTCCTGTACGGCTACCACCCGAACTGCTGCCGGCAGCAGGGAGTTTAGCGCCAGACACCATTTATCCAGCGGGATAGGTGAGCTCGTGGTTAAGTGGGCACGCTGCCCTAAAGCGTGGACACCAGCATCAGTACGCCCTGCTCCCTCCAGGGTGCAGGGCATTTTGGTTAGTTTATTAATTGCACGTTCCAAAGTTTCCTGGACGGTGGCAAGCCCCTTCTGTCGCTGCCAGCCGTGAAAGACCGAGCCGTCGTACTGAATGGTTAAACACAGCTTATATTCCTGAGACAAAATGATCCTCCTACTATAAGAAAGTAACTATTTACCTGCTTCCACCTGCACACATTACTTGATTTTATATGGGGTTTTACCCCATACCCCGGTCGTTTCGGCAGGCAAAGCCCGCCTTCACTTACTGGAACTGCGTTCCAGCACCCCGCTTTCGCGTGGCGGTAACTGCTTAGGTGGGAAGCACCCAAGCAGTTACATAAGAAAGGGGACGCCTAAACACCGTTAGAAAACCAACTCCACAGCATGTTACCCAGGGTTGCCACCAGCCCAAGGCTCAGGAGCAGCAAAGCTACCTTATCGGCTCGGGAAAAACTGAGCTCAATATACTGGCTGCGCCCCTCCCCGCCTCGGTAGCAGCGAGCTTCCATAGCGATAGCCAGTTCATCGGCACGGCGCAAAGCGCTGATAAAGAGAGGTACCAGGATCGGTAGCATACTCTGCAACCGCTGCAGCAGAGAACCGCTCTCCAGGTCGGCTCCCCGGGCAATTTGCGCCTTGCTTATTTTGTCGGCTTCTTCAATAAGAATGGGGATAAAGCGAAGAGCGATAGTCATCATCATGGCTAACTCGTGAGCGGGAAGACCCAGCGGCTTGAAGATAGCCAGGAGCCGCTCTAAGCCGTCGGTGAGAACAATGGGCGAGGTAGTAAGGGTGAGCAAGGAGGTGGTGAGAATCATAAGCACCAGGCGGAAAGCCAGTTGAGCTCCACGCCAAACTCCGCCGCTGTAGACTGCCAGCCGCCCCAACTGCCCCAGTAGGGTGCCACCGGGAGTGACAAAGAGATGCAGCACAAAAGTGAAGATAATTATGTAACGCAAAGGGCGAAGACCGTTGCTGAGCAAACGCCAGGGAATGTGGGAGATTGTACATAAAAAAACGGTAACGGCAGCGACGGCCAAGAAAGGCAGGGGATCGTTAGCTCCCAGTAAAGCTACCAGGTAAACCATAGTGCCTAAGATTTTGGTGCGAGGATCCAGACGATGCAAGAGGGAATCCACCGGGTAGTGTTGCCCTATGGTTATTCCTCGGAGGATACCCATCTTTTTCATCTCCTTCTAAGTCAACAAATTGCGTAGCAACCGGTAAAACTGCTCCCTGTCGGTAGGGTAGCTGGGAGGGATCTCCAGACCACGTTGCTGCAGTTCGGCAAGCAAACGGTAGCCGGGAGGTAGTTCTAAGCCGGCATCCTGTATGGCTTCAGCATGGCTAAAAACTTCCCAGGGAGTAGCGTCCAACATCAGGTGCCCCTGGCGCATAACCAGCAGGCGGTGAGCTACTCGGGTGACTTCTTCCATATTGTGGGAAACAAAAAGTACCGCCGCCTCTCGCTCCCGGCAGTAGGCGGATATAGCAGCCATCACCGCCTCACGTCCCGCGGGGTCTAGTCCGGCAAGAGGTTCATCCAGGAGCAGATACTTTGGTTCCAAGGAGAAGGTAATAGCCAAGGCTAAACGCCGCATTTGCCCCCCTGAGAGTTCGAAGGGAGATCGAGGCAGTAAAGAGAGGGGCAGTTGCACCAGATGCAAAGCCGCTGCACTACGCTCAGCCACTACCTCCGGAGACAAACCTTGGCGTTGTAAGCCAAAAGCCAGCTCGCGGGCTACGGTCTCCTCAAAGAATTGGTATTCCGGGTACTGAAAGGAGATACCAATTAAACGCCGGACTTGAGGGGTATCTTGGGGGGATCCATAGACCGGGAGTTCGTCCACCGTCACCGCGCCGCTGGTAGGCGGCTGCAACCCTGCCATAACTTGCAACAAAGAGGATTTCCCCGACCCGGTTTCCCCCACCATACCCAAAATTGTTCCCGGTGACAGGGTTAAAGAGATGTCGGCCAGGGCTTCGGTAGCATATATCGTATGAGGGCTTAGCACCAGCCCTATATTTTTCGCTTTGAGAGACATATATCCGCCGCCATTTCCACTGGGTTACGTAACCGGTGTTCTGAAAGCAGCCCCTCCCCGTGGAGGCGCCAGGAAAGTTCAGCTAAAAGAGGAGCTTCCAACTGCAGCCTTTGCAGCAAGTCGATCTGCCGAAAAATTTCTTCGGGGGTACCTGTGGTGGCAATACGCCCCTCGTCCAGCAGGACTACTCTGTCCGCCATCAAAGCCTCTTCCACTTGTTGGGTAATGAGGACAATGCCATGCCCCTGTTGACACAACTGGCGCATACAAGCCAGAACTTCCCGGCGACCAGCGGGATCCAGCATGGCTGTAGCCTCATCAAAGACAATGCATTGCGGGGCCATGGCTACCACCCCGGCGATAGCCAAACGTTGCTTCTGCCCCCCGGAAAGAAGGTGAGGGGCCAGCTGGCGGTATTCCCACAGCCCAAACTGCTGTAACACTTGAGCCACCCGCTTTTGCATTTCTCCTCGAGGTAGTCCCAGGTTTTCCAGCCCAAAAGCGACATCCTCTTCGACTACCGTGGCGACAATTTGGTTGTCGGGGTTTTGGAAAACCATACCCACTAGTTGGCGAATGGTAAAGCGTTTGAGCTGATCGGAACTTAAGTTACCAGCTACCTCTACCGTACCTTTATCCGGCACTAACAAGGCGTTCAGGTGCCGTGCTAAAGTGGACTTGCCGGAACCGTTCGCCCCTAAAATAGCTAAAAACTCGCCCAGATAGATATCCAGGGAGACATCCCTTAGGGCAGGAAACTCCTCCTGCCCCTGACGGGAGGTAGGGTAGTCGTAGCTTACCTCCCGGAGCCGGATAAAGGGAAGGAGCGGTTGCTCCTTCCCAGGGGGGTCTCCTTGTAGAGTTGCTGTAGTTATCTCATACTTACTAGTCAAGCCGCTATCTTCCCTTAATACACATTTTTTTAGGGCACTATGCCGCCGCTAGCCATAGTTCCTAAGTTCAAGAAAGGGTTCACCGTATTACCCATCACCTGGGGAAGGGTGCCGTCCCACTTTTCGATCATCATATAATTTACATAATGCTCACTGCGGGCAAGCTCTTCTTGAATAACTCTGATGGCATGGGCTTCCGCATCGGCATTCAAAATTTTCGCCTGTGCCGTAGCCTCTGCGGAGATAACCTCCTGGCGCGCCAGCTCCTCAATTTCTAAAGTTTTGTTGCGTGCCCTAAGCGCCTCTTGCTCCGCTTGCACCTTAGCGCGAATAGATGCTTCGAAGGTATCTTCAAACTCGATATTTTCTACCGCAAAGGAGACCACCCGAATGCCGTAAGGCATGAGGCGCTCGAAGAGGGCTTCCTGTATCGAGGCCTGAATGGTTGCCCGCTGGCTAATCAGATCTTCTGCCCGGTATTTACCGGTTTCGTTTTTGCAAATGGTATGGACTAAAGGAGTAATAATATTGGGTGCCACATTATAAATACCTACCGTGCGGATAAGATCCTGCAGCTGCCCCCGTTCATAAATATAGTTAAGCTTAATAGAGAACTCCTCGACCGTTTGCGTATCCCGAGTGTAGCACTGCAGCTTTTCGGCAAAGACCTGTTCGCGCACATCAATAGCGTCCACCGATTCCACAAAAGGAATATGTACCCCAATGCCCGGCGGCACTAGATCACCGGAGAGACGCCCCAAAAAATAGGTTACTCCTATAAACCCTTCGGGAACTTGATGGATCCCACCCAGGACTACTGCTGCTCCTATAAGGGCTACAACGACTAAGACTATAGCGAGGCGGCTGTATTTTTTCATATTTAGGCGCTCCTTTCGTGATTACGGCGATGTCCGGTAACGATCCCGGGGAAAGAGAACAGCTTCCCGAATATTATCCAGCCCCAGTATTTTCAAAGTTAAGCGAGCGGCACCG
Organism: Symbiobacteriaceae bacterium; assembly: GCA_009779515.1. GTDB lineage: Bacteria > Bacillota > JAAYKD01 > JAAYKD01 > WRDA01 > WREE01. The sequence goes on along the minus strand of WREE01000049.1, from coordinate 2,511 downwards.
ATAGCAAAGCCTCCGTGAGGCGGCATGCCGTAGGAGAAAATTTCCAGGTAATGCGCAAAGCCGGCAGGATCTAACCCTTTATAACGGATGTTGTCTTCCAAGACCGTCAGCTCATGTACCCGTTGGGCACCGGAATTCATCTCCATACCTTTGTAGATTAAGTCGAAGCTTTCGGAGGTTTCCGGATCGTCGGGGGAAGGCTGGGTATACATCGCCCGGTTTGCTCGACCATAGTGGGTGGCAAAGAGAAAATCGCTGTCATATTTTTTCTTAACATATTCGCCAATCAGGCGCTCCCCTTCGGAGTCCAAATCCAGCTCGGCAAGTTCTTTACCATACTCTTTTTGCAGAATGGCTGCGATCTCTTTAAGGCGTAAACGAGGTATATGCCCTACCGTGGGCAGGGTGACATTAAAGAGTGCCAATTCGGCGGCACAATGCTCCTGGAGGTGGACCATGAGAAAACGTAGCAGCTCCTCCTGGACTTGTAGGACATCTTCTAACCCCTGAATAAATCCCATTTCGATATCTAATGATAAAAATTCGCTAAGATGCCGGGAGGTATTGCTTTGTTCAGCCCGGTAAGCATAGCCTACTTCGTAAACCCTCTGTAAGCCGCCTCCCATGACCATCTGCTTATAAAACTGTGGGGACTGAGCCAGATAAGCTTTGCTCTCGAAGTATTTAATTTCAAAAAGCTCACTTCCCCCTTCGGTTCCGGAGGCGACAATTTTGGGAGTATATATTTCGGTGAAGGATGCCCGGCGCATAAAAGTGCGAAAGGCGTGGACAATCTCGTCCTGCACCTTAAAAATACTTTGGGTTTTCGGGTGGCGCAGGGTAAGAACCCGATGATCTAGTTGTAGTTCTAAGCCGGCGGAGATTTCCTCTTGGTTGAGCTCAAAAGGAAGCTCTTTGAGGACTAAGCCGACCACCCTTATCTCCCGGACTTGCAGCTCTACGCCGCTGGCTTGCTGTTCGGTGGCAGTTACCTGAGCGACTACCTCTACCGCCGCCTCGGTAACCACCTCAGCCAGCCAATCCGGTCTGCCGGAAACTACCCCCTGCACTAACCCACTTCTATCCTTGAACAGGATGAAGACCAGCCGATTGCTTACCTTGCGTAGGCGATGCACCCAGCCTTTAACGGTAACTTCCTGCCCCACATACTTTGGCAAATCAGATATCCATACCGATGACACAATAATCTTCCTTTCGTCATTTTTAACCATACCTTTGAGTAGCCTCTGCCAGATGGCGCACCCCAATTAACTGCATACCGGGGATAGCGAGAGCCTCCTGGCGCATAGGCACCATCGCCCGGGTGAAGCCCAGTTTGGCACCTTCTCGTAACCTCCGCTCTAGATGCTGCACTCCCCGCACTTCGCCGGTGAGCCCCACTTCACCCAGCACTAAAGCCTGGTGGTCTAACCCTTTTTCGCGAAAAGAAGACCAGAGTGCCAAGGCCACCGCCAAATCTACCGCCGGCTCGCTGATCCGGATCCCACCGGCGACATTAACATAAGCATCGCTAAGCCCAATGGGTAACCCCAGCCGTTTTTCTAAAACTGCTAACAGCATGGCTAGGCGGTTAGGATCAAAGCCGTTAGCCAGGCGGCGGGGGTTTTGAAAGGTAGTTTGGGTAACCAAAGCCTGTATTTCCACCAACAAGGGGCGACTTCCTTCCACTAAGGCAGTAACGGTGGAGCCGGATCCCTGTTGACTGCGCTCTGCTAAAAACAGCTCCGAAGGGTTAGGAACTTCCTGTAGCCCTTCATCGGTCATGGTAAAGACCCCAATTTCGTTGGTGGAGCCAAAACGGTTCTTGACCGCACGCAAAATGCGGTAGCTGTGCTGGCGCTCTCCCTCAAAATAGAGGACAGCATCTACCATATGCTCCAGCATCTTCGGCCCGGCAATATTACCTTCCTTAGTTACATGCCCAATGATAATGACCGTTAAACCCCGGGTTTTCGCCAAGCGCATAAGGTAAGCGGTTATCTCCCGCACCTGCTGCAAACTTCCCGGAGAAGAGCCGTGCTCACTGCGGTAGATCGACTGAATAGAATCGATGACCAAAAAGTCGATGTCATGTTCTGCCAGCAACAGCTCTAAATTATCTAAGCAACTCTCGGCGACTACCCACAGCTCCCTTTGTGGCGGCGCCAAGCGCCGAGCACGAAGCTGCACTTGGTGGACAGACTCCTCCCCACTCCAATATAAAACCCCCTGCCCCGTCCCCGCTTGGTTAAGAGCTGCATGGAGCATAAGGGTAGATTTCCCTATCCCCGGGTCGCCGCCAATGAGGACTAACGAGCCGGTGACAAAGCCACCCCCCAGAACCCGGTCGAACTCCTCGATATAGCTCAACTGCCGCTTTTCACTGCCGGTGACTATGGCATCTGCCATCCGCACAGCGCTAACTCCGGAGCCGCTGCCACGTGTTGAAACCTTAGCCACTGCCTCTTCTTCAATGGTATTCCATTAACCGCACTGAGCGAAACGCCCCTT